>JANYFV010000465.1 GCA_025359635.1 Undibacterium sp.
CGTTCTCTAGCACTTTGGTTGTACCATTAAGCAATGATGGAAGACTGGCCCACAATATTTGCTCGGCAGCGACGGTCAATTTACCAAATACTTCAAAAGCAGTATCGTCGGGCAAAATAGGCACTGAAGTCTGCGCGATGATACCGCCGGCATCAGGCTTGAGCGCCATTTCATGCAGGGTTGCGCCAGTCTCGGTTTCGCCGTGCAAGACCGCCCAATTCACAGGAACGCGGCCACGATACTTTGGCAGTAATGATCCATGTAAATTGTAGGCGCCGCGTTTTGCTATCGCCAACAATTCGGTGGCAAGCATGTGGCGATAATAAAAACTAAAAATGAAATCAGGCGCGATAGCGGCGATTTGTGAGGCTAATTCAGGCGAATTTGGATTGCTTGGTGCGACCGTTGGAATTCCATGTTCCTTGCAGAGCTCTGCCACAGACTCAAACCAGATGGTCTCTGCAGGATTGTCTTCATGCGTGACTACTAAGGAGATCTCAATTCCTCTCGCCAACAAGGCTTTTATACAGCGCACACCGACGCTATGGTAGGCAAAGACGACGGCCTTGTTGCCGAGACTATTTGAATTGATGGCCATCTTAGTTGCGTTCACTTAATTACTTTCAACTTGGTCGGGGCCAGATTGCTCTAACACCGTTAGCACTACAAAACGAGGTCGTCCGCGCACTTGCTGGTAAATACGTCCAACATATTCACCTAGCAGGCCGATACCAAATAAGATGACGCCCATCATGAAAAAGGCGATGGCAAACAGGGTAAACAGGCCCTCTGCTTCCGCACCCAGAATAAAGCGGCGAACCAGCAAAAGTAGTACTAAGGCCCCCGAAGCAACAGACAAGACCATGCCGAGCATAGAAAATATCTGCAAAGGCATGATGGAAAAGCCCGTCATCAAATCAAAATTGAGACGTATCAGGCTATATATCGAATACTTGGATTCGCCGGCAGCACGTTCTTCGTGCTCGACGAGGATTTCTGTTGGCTTACGTGCAAAGGTATACGCCAGAGCAGGAACAAAAGTATTGACTTCGTTACATTGATTGATCAAGTCAATCACATTGCGGCCATAAGCGCGCAGCATATTGCCCTGATCGGTGATTTTAATGTGCGTGATTTTTTCACGCACGCTATTCATCATTTTCGAGGCATAAGTACGCCATGCCGAATCCTGACGCTTGCGCCGGATTGAACCAACATAATCATAGCCTTCATGCATTTTGTCGACTAAGGCACCAATTTCTTCCGGTGGATTCTGTAAATCGGCATCGAGCGTGACCACAATATTTCCACGGGTCGCTTGAAAGCCCGCTAGGATGGCCATGTGCTGACCGTAATTGCCGTTAAATAGGACTACCCGGGTGACATCTGGGCGCAAGCGATACTGATCCGCCAGCATGGCCGCAGTATTGTCACGGCTACCATCGTTAACAAAGACCACTTCATAGGAAATGCCACGGCTTGCCAGCGCATCCAGTGCAGGATAAAGACGGGCATACAGATGTGGCAGGCCCGCTTCTTCGTTATAAACAGGGATGACGACCGAGAGTTCTGGTTTCATTAAATGTACTCAAATTTCTGAAAGGCAGGATTTTACCGCAGAGACGACTCTTTCTACATCGCTTTCGTTCATGCCCGGAAATAAAGGCAGGGTCACTATCTGCTTACCGACACGTTCAGAAATCGGGAACATACCATCAGTAAAACCGCGCTTGCGATAGTAGGTAAATAAGTGAATGGCGCGATAGTGGTATCCAAGTCCGATACCAAGATCGAGCATTTGCTGCATGAACGTCGCGCGATTAATTTGCTCTGGCAGCACGATGTGGAACATATGCCAGTTACTATTTTCAAAGTCAGCAATCGGTAATTCGGCGCCAGTTTGGATTTCAAACTCGTTACCAAATTGTGCGAAATAGTGTCTGGCAAGTGCCGCACGTTTGGCGTTGAATTCATCAAGACGCTTCATCTGTCCTAAGCCTATGGCCGCGGCAATGTCGGTCATATTGTATTTGCCACCTAGCACATCGACATCAATGCCATCGAGGCCGCTACGAGTCACCCCTTGCAGACGATATTTTTCTGCGAGTTTGGCTTCTTCGGCATTGTTTAGAACAAGACAACCGCCTTCGCCTGTCATCACGTTTTTATTTACTTGAAAACTGAACGAGGCAAAATCGCCGAAAGCGCCTATGCGTTTACCTTTCCAGGTTGAGCCTATAGCTTGTGCGGCATCTTCAACTACACGCAATTTGTATTTCTCAGCTATTGCATACAGCTTATCCATATCGCATGGCAGGCCGCACATATGCACCGGAATTATCGCCTTGGTGCGTGGCGTAATTGCGGCCTCTAATTTATCCAGATCAATATTATGAGTTTTCGCATCAATATCCACGAACACTGGCGTGGCACCGACTTCGATGATGACATTTGCTGTAGCGACCCAGGAATTTGGTGTAGTGATTACCTCGTCACCAGCACCGATACCGGCGATACGTAACGCAATTTCCATGGTACAGGTACCAGAGTTGAAGGTGCGGACTGGCCGTCCACCAAAATATTGGGACAATTGCTCTTCCAACGCTTTCACGTTGGGACCGCTAGTGAGCCAGCCGGAACGTAAAACCTCAGCTACAGCAGCGATGGTTTCTTCATCTATTGTCGGTTTTGTGAAAGGAAGAAGAGGGAGTGATGTTGTCATTGAATAATCCAATATTTCAAGGAATGTATGTTAAAAATGTTCTTTTAGCTGGCGTCTTTAAGCGATGTTTTATCGCATGTAAAGTGCAAACACTAGCTCTTCACCAGTAAGGCAACGCCGATGATGATGACACCAATCGCCAACATCCTTTGTAGCGACATCATCTCACCAAGAAAATACCATGCACCGATGGCATTAACGATATAACCGATAGACAATAACGGATAGGCTATCGTGACATCGACGCGAGACAAGCCAATGATCCACACGATGACGGAGAAGACATAACAAGTTAATCCACCAATGATAGGTAATTGCGTTGCCAGTTGTACGCCAATCGAAAACCAATTTTCTGCTGTCAAATGGATAGCACCGATTGCATTAGTTCCTTTTTTGAGAAGTAATTGCGCTATCGCATTGAGAAAAATTCCGGTCAGGATAAAACCGAAGGTGCCAATATTCATCATATTTATTGTGCTTTAGTTGGTGTTGGTGATGTCATATTGGAGACGATAACGCGTTTGCTGTCTTGACCTATAACACGCATGGGAAGTGATTCTTTCAAGAAGTCTTCGTAAATGGATGCCCGGATAATTGCGATCGATGCGACACCACTTACCGTATCAGCGCGCCATTTTTTTACAAAATCTTCACGTTTTGGAATCCATAATTCTGGTTGTTGTTCGAGTCCAAACGAAAGCTCATCAGGAAACTCAACCAAAGTCATTGTCCGTTTCAAATAAAACGGAAGGCATTGCTCATATTGTCCAACCGAATAAAGCGGCATATCTGTTGTTAACTCGGCCTGGATGGGTTCTACATATTGCAAGCCTGCCCGATATTGACCCCAAGGTTCATAGCCTAACATTAAGATTTGCCCTGCGAGAAATCCAGTCACAGCAAGGCTGACCAAGGCGGTGTCTTTTTGGCGAGGCGCAATCATAACTGAGACAAAACCACCAAAACATATCAAGGCGCAAGCAAACATTAGCCACGGTAAAAACGCCTGATTTAAGGCTATTTCAACCGCGGGTGCATCGATCACGGTCATTTTTGATCGGGCGATCAATCCATATACAAACCCAATTAGGCCAACAATGGTGAAAAGGGTCGCAGCAAATCGTAAGCGATTACTTGAACTACTCTCTATTTGGCAAGCGATGAGAATGGCAATTGACGGAAATATTGGCAAAATGTAGCCAATAAGTTTTGAATTTGAAATGCTGAAAAACACAAAAATGAACAGCGTCCAAACCAACAGCATTTTCTTTGGCTGGAACTCTGAATTGACATTTTTCACCCCAGACCAAAGTCCTTGCAGTAGCAAACCCAACCACGGCAAGATACCTAATGCTAGCACCGCAACGAAAAAATATGGCGGCTGATAGCGTTTATGTACATTACTGGTGAAGCGCTGCAAATGTTCGTGTATGAAGAAAAACTGCGGATGTTCGGGGTTTTTTAATGCGATCAATAGAAACCATGGGCTAACCACGGCAAAGAAAATCAACAATCCTTTGCCCATATGAAGTCGTTTCCAAATACGCCAATCGCGCGAAACAAAGGTATAGACAACTAAAACCCCTCCAGGTAGAACTATTCCGATCAACCCCTTTGTCATGACCGCAAGTGCCATACCTATCCAGCATATCAGCATGCCATTTCTTTGCTCAGTTGCAGTTGCATCGACACGTTGGCTGAGCAAAAGGCCGCAAAGTGTCAATGCCATCATCGCGGCAACACCCAGATCAAGTGAGTTGTAATGCGATGCCGCTGCCCACATCAAACTTGAGCCCAAAATAAAACCTGAAATAATGCCGATACGGTGACTAAACACTTTACGCCCAGTATGCACTACTAGCGCAATTCCTAATAATCCGCATAGGCCAGTCCACAAACGGGCTTGCCAATTTCCCAGGCCAAATAACTCAAAGGTGAGGGCATTCATCCACGCTTGCAAAGGTGGCTTTTCGAAGTACTTAATCCCGTTTAGCCTAAGCGTAATCCAGTCGCCAGTTGCAACCATCTCGCGCGCCATTTCTGCGTAACGGCCTTCGTCGGTCGGCACCAAAGTGCGGGCGCCAAGCATATAAAACCATATAAGTAGAAATCCGATGACAATTGCCCAAAGAGTCTGGGGCGAATCTAAAGGTGAATTGCGCTTCATTTAACTTCCATAATCAAGGCCAATGCCACTTTTCGACCTTCGGCCATCAAAATATTGTATGTGCGACATGCGGCCTGGTTATCCATACACTCAACACCTTTGTGTTGTGACGTGAGCGATCCAATTAATTTGGGATGAACGAAGCGCTGCTTTTTGCCGGTACCGAGGATGACCACATCAGGCAAAGTAGCTGCGATCTGCTCAAAATGTTCGATGCTGAGTTGGTCAAATTGATCAACAGACCAAGGCATAGGCGCAAGCTCAGGCAAAACGATCAAGCTACTTTCAAATCTTTTGGCATTTAATTCCACTCCATCGTCATCGTAAGCAGTAATTGTTTGATATTGCTTAGTGTTGGTTGCGTGTAGCTTCATATGGTGATTGTATTGTTAGTAATATATGGTGCATTTAGATGGCCAACGCTTGGCATTAGTTGTCGCATTGTAGCGTTTTTCGTCTAAAAACTTCAACAATGCAGCGGATGTCGCCGCGTTTTGAAACGCATAACTCACACGATCTAAGTGGAACACTGACCATATATAAGTTGCCAAGCCAAAGAAAATGGGTGTCCAAGCTAAATATAATTAGACAATTGTGCAAAACGGATTGATAAAACGGTGCGTATTGGGCAAAATGGGAAATTCGGCAGTGCAGCATTTTGAAGCACTTTTGCACCAAATTATTACTCCAATTTGAAAGATTGCTCAGTGCGACCTATACAAAAATCCCAAAAACTTGCTAATGTTTGTTACGACATCCGTGGCCCAGTAATGGAAAAAGCCAAGCAAATGGAGGATGAAGGGCACAAAATCATCAAACTCAATATTGGCAATCTTGCGGTATTTAATTTTGGTCCGCCGGATGAGATCGTGCAGGACATGATACTCAATATGCATAATGCCGCAGGATATACCGATTCCAAAGGGATGTTTGCACCGCGCAAATCCATCATGCATTACGCCCAACAAAAGCATATTCAAGGGGTGACGATAGAAGATATTTATATCGGTAATGGCGCTTCAGAATTAATCGTCATGGGTATGAATGCCTTGCTCAATAACGGTGATGAAGTGCTGGTACCCGCGCCGGACTATCCGCTTTGGACTGCGGCAGTAAGTTTATCGGGTGGCACGCCTGTCCATTACATCTGCGATGAGAGCGCTGACTGGATGCCGGATATCGACGATATCAAGAGCAAGATTACCCCAAATACCAAGGCGATTGTTGTTATTAACCCGAATAATCCGACTGGTGCGCTGTATCCGGTGGAAATTTTGCAGCAGATAGTTGAAGTGGCACGGCAACATCAACTTATCGTGTTTGCCGACGAAATTTACGATAAAACTTTGTACGATGAAGCGACCCATACTTCGATAGCATCGTTAGCCGATGATGTACTTTTTCTGACCTTAAATGGCTTATCGAAAAATTACCGTTCTTGCGGTTATCGCGCCGGATGGATGGTGGTGTCAGGTGAAAAAAAACACGCCAAGGATTATATCGAAGGCTTAAATATGTTGGCATCGATGCGTCTATGTTCGAACGCACCCGGTCAGTTCGCTATCCAGACAGCGCTCGGTGGCTATCAAAGCATTAATGATTTAGTCGGGCCTGGCGGCAGATTGCTCAAGCAACGTGATCTTGCGCATAAACTCTTGACGGATATTCCCGGTGTGACCTGTGTCAAGCCTAAAGCGGCCTTGTACATGTTTCCCAAACTTGACCCAAAAATGTATCCGATCAGAGACGATCAGGAATTTATTCATGAATTGCTGACCGAGCAAAGAGTCTTGCTGGTGCAAGGTACGGGATTTAATTGGATTAATCCAGACCACTTCCGTGTAGTATTCTTGCCGAACTCAGATGATTTAACGGAGGCATTTGGTCGCATTGCGAATTTTCTGGAGGGTTATCGCAAGCGTCACGGCACCAATTAATTTTTAGATTTATTTTTTGTATTTATTTAATCAGCACTTAGTTAAAACTTAGTGGAAACTTAGCGAAAACATTATGAAACCCATCAAAGTAGGTCTATTAGGATTAGGCACAGTCGGCTCCGGCACCTTCAATGTATTAAAGCGCAATCAAGAAGAGATTATGCGTCGCGCAGG
>JANYFV010000533.1 GCA_025359635.1 Undibacterium sp.
AGTATTCACACCAGATTTTGCTGCATCTAAAGCCGAAGAAATTTTCGGTAACATGCCACCAGAGATAGTGCCATCGGCGAACATTTCATCGATCTCACGTGCAGTCAGATCGGTCACCAGATTACCTTGTTTATCTTGAACGCCGGCGATATTGGTCATCATGATCAACTTCTCTGCCTTTAAGATTTCGGCAATTTTACCCGCGACGACATCGGCATTAATGTTATACGCCTGACCATCCACACCAAAACCGATAGGTGAAATGATAGGGATAAAAGCGTCATCCTGCAAAGCCTTGACCACCGCCGGATTAATCGCATCAATCTCACCGACAAAACCAATATCGATAAATTCACCCGGTTTTTCGCGGTCTGGCATTTTCATTTTGCGCGCGCGGATCAGACCGCCGTCCTTACCCGTCAAGCCCACTGCCTGACCGCCATAATGGTTGATCAGCATAACGATATCTTGCTGCACCTCGCCCCCTAACACCCACTCAACCACCTCCATGGTTTCTTCATCGGTAATGCGCATGCCTTGTACGAAAGTGCCCTGCTTACCGACTTTTTTGAGTGCATTATCAATCTGCGGGCCACCGCCGTGCACCACGACAGGATTCATCCCCACAAGTTTCAGCAAAATCACATCGCGGGCAAAGCCATGCTTGAGTTTTTCGTCCGTCATAGCGTTACCGCCGTATTTCACGACGATGGTTTTGCCATGAAATTTGCGGATATAGGGCAATGCCTGCGCCAGTATCTCTGCCTTGATCTCTGGTGCGACATCCGACAATCGGCTGGGCGTTTCGATTTCTGTATTAATCACATGCGTCATAATGAGGGTATCCTGTGGGAAAATAAGCGACTTCCCCGAATTTTACATGGAAATTCAATTAACGATCAGAGCGTCTTTTTGCCAATACCACCAATTTGACCGACATAAATGACCACTCAACAAAATCTCCATCTGGAACTAGAAGCCATACGTCCCGCGCTGTTGCGTTTTGCGCTGCTACAGCTACGCAACGAATCACAGGCAGAGGATGCAGTGCAGGAAGCACTGCTCGCAGTATTAGAAAAACCGGAAAGCTATGCCGGAAAATCCTCTTTTCGAACCTATGTCACCGGTATCCTTAAATATAAAATTATCGACATCCTGCGTTCTTCAAGTAAAGAAAAACAACTGCCATGTGAAGATGACGCTACTGAATCTGATGTCATTGATAGCCTGTTTAAAGCGAATGGCCACACGGTGGATACTGCATTGCCCTGGTCAGAACCGGACACAGAGCTTGAACGTAAGGATTTTTTCAGAGTGTTAGAGGTTTGCCTGGAGAAACTTCCGGCGAAGACAGCGCGGGTTTTCATGATGCGTGAATGGTTAGACCTGGAAACGGATGAAATTTGTAAGGAATTAGATCTGACTACGTCTAATCTATGGGTGCTGCTTTTCCGCGCCAGAATGCGCCTGCGCGAATGCCTTGATCTCAATTGGTTTGCTGTTAAAGCCTGATTCAAAGAAGAATTATTAATATTTATGCTATTACTACCTAACTGCAAACAAACACACAAGCTAGTTTCTGAAGGTCTGGATCGTCACTTAACTTTAGCCGAGCGAACCAAAATGAAACTTCATATGAGTATCTGCGACTCTTGCACCAACTTTAATGGTCAGATGCAATTGCTGCGCAAAGCCATGCACGATTATCCGGCGGCTAAAATCAATTCCGATGATGAGACGAGCCAATGAATATTTGCCCTCGATACCAGGCCACATTTGGCGTTAGCATGACCGGCAGCAATGAAACAAATCGCTCGCCGATCTGGAATGCGGAACAAGAAGCGCAAAAAACATGGCCGCGCTGATTCAGTTACCATAACGCCTTTGCTGCATTCGTGCACTTTAGATGGAAAAAACCATGTCAATCGAATCGACTACGCAATTCAAGCCTGTTCAGATCCCCGTTTCTCAACGCATACGTGAGCGCATCGTCGCTAGCAAAACACGTTATCACGCCAATGACAATATCGCACAATTCATCGAACCCGGTGAAATGGATGAATTGCTCAGTGAAGTTGAAGGTAAGCTCAGAGATGTACTGCAAAGTCTGGTGATCGATACCGAGAGCGATCACAATACACAGGATACTGGTCGGCGCGTCGCGAAAATGTATATTAACGAAATATTCAAGGGACGCTATGTCGCGATGCCAGCCGTCACCGAATTCCCGAATATTTCACGTTTAAACGAGCTCATGATTATCGGCCCGATCACGGTACGTAGTGCCTGCTCGCACCACCTTTGCCCGATCATGGGTAAGGTGTGGATAGGTGTCATGCCAAATGAACATTCTAATCTGATCGGTCTCTCTAAGTATGCGCGCATCGCAGAATGGATCATGTGCAGGCCGCAGATTCAAGAAGAAGCGGTGATACAGCTCGCCAATGCGCTACAGGAAAAAATGCAGCCCGATGGCTTAGCGGTAGTGATGGAAGCCGATCACTTTTGCATGCAATGGCGCGGAGTAAAAGACATGGATGCCAAGATGATCAACAGTGTCATGCGCGGCTCCTTTTTGACCGATGCGACGCTGCGTCAGGAGTTTTTATCCTTGATCAAACGTTGACGTCTATCGCTCGAGTTTTAACAAAATAAAAGGGCTGGAAAACCAGCCCTTTTATTTTATTTCGTTCTATTTCGCAACTTCCTGCGTCTCTGGGGTTGCCAGCATCGTTTTTAATTCCGGCTCAGTAATATAATCAAAAATTTTCACCACTTTACGCACGCCACTGACGCCGCGCGCCACTTCTCCGGCAAGATTGCCTTCACGTTGCGTGACACGTCCCATCAAAAACACTGAGCCATTCTCTGTCACGACTTTAAAGGCACTGCCATACAAGTCTTTAGTGTCAACAAAAGACGCTTTTATCTTGGCTGAAATTAAGGCGTCATTTGAACGTACCGAGTAAGTAGAGAGTGGCGCAACTTGTAGTTCATTGGCTACCGATTGCACACCATCTATCGAGCGCATTTCCCGTTCCGCTGTTTCTTTTGCGCTTTCATCAGCAACTTCGCCAGTCAACAAGGCGCGCCGGTTAAAACTGCTGACATTAATGTGTGCCGCTCCGCCCAGCACATTGTTCATGCGCGTTTCACCCTTGATGACAATCGCCTTATCTTCCGCTTGCGCGCCAAAGGTACGGCGATCAGTTGCGGCGAATGTCCCCATAACGGCACCACCGACGATCACCGCCACGCAGCCTTGTAAACTGATCGCAGCGGCAAAACACAATCCTATTGTTGCCAGCGGACGCGCTACTTTTTTGAACATTCCATCAATCATCTGCATCTCCTCCAAATAAAGCGGCATCGATGCCGTCACACATACAGTGTATGGTTAATAAGTGAACTTCTTGTATCCTGGCCGTACGGTCATGCGGGACGCAGATATGGACATCGGCGTCAGTCAATATTTTCTTCATCTCGCCACCGCCTTTTCCGGTCAAGGCAATCACGCGCATATCGCGCTCTAACGCCGCATTCACCGCATTCACAATGCTGGCAGAATTACCGGAGGTAGACAGCGCCAACAAAACGTCACCAGCCTGCCCAAATGCCTGCACTTGCTTGGAAAAAATCTCCTGATAACTGTAGTCATTGGCAATGGCTGTAATAATCGAGGTATCCGTCGTCAATGCCAAGGCTGGCAAAGGCAAACGTTCACGCTCAAAGCGGCCGACCAATTCCGCAGCAAAATGTTGGCAATCTGCCGCTGATCCGCCATTACCACAGGCAAGTATCTTGTTTCCGTTAGACAGCGCATGGAACATTAGTTCAATTGCTTGTTCAATTGGTCGTGCAAGAACGGCCGCGGCCTGAATCTTGAGCTCGGCACTTTCATGAAAGTGCGAAAGGATGCGTTGATTTATCATAGAACAAGATTATAAAGCAGCTGAGCCTTGGGAGCGAAAAAGCTGTGTAAACACGATAAATGCTCCTGATTAGCCGGTAATGATGTTCTTCAACCAGGTAATTTCACCACTATCAATCGCGATCAGATCAAAGCGGCAGGCAGGAATGGCCTTTTGTCTCTGTAAGTACACTTGCGCGGCGTGCACCATGCGTTTTTGTTTGGCAGGTGTCACGCTGGCAACTGCACCACCAAATTGTGTCGATGCACGCTTCCTGACTTCGACGAAGACCAGGCTGCTTTGATCGCGCATGATCAAATCGATCTCGCCGCCCTTGCACAAAAAACTACGTTGCACCAAGCTAAGCCCAGCAGCGATCAAATACTGCAAGGCCTGCTCCTCACCTTCATCGCCGGTGCGCTGGCGACTTGTCCTTAAGCTGGCCATGCGTTTTCCCAGCCAAGTATGCTCTACCATCGTACAATCCTAACTTGATCAATTGAAGTGACGCACCATGAGCCAAGAAACACCGACTATTCTGCCGATTCAGCCCATTCTGGCGAACTCAGCCATCATGGAAGCGGTTACCAGACAAAGTTATCCAGCCGCCACATTATATGTAGTTGCCACCCCCATCGGCAATGTTTGTGACATCAGCTTACGTGCGCTGCATTTGCTCTCGATTGCAGATGCAGTGGCATGTGAAGACACGCGCAATACGGCGCAATTAATGACACGTTACGGCTTGCACAAACCACTGATTTCAGCGCACCAGCATAACGAAAGAGAAGTCGCGGATAAAATCATCGCGCGCCTCCAAGCCGGAGAAAGAATCGCGCTAGTATCTGATGCGGGGACTCCTGGCGTCTCGGACCCCGGAGCGAAAATTGTTGATGCCGTAAAAAAAGCCGGCTTGCAAGTCTCGCCATTGCCGGGCGCATCTGCCGCCATCAGCGCGCTATCTGCCAGCGGGCTGATCCACGATCAATTTTACTTCGTTGGCTTTTTACCGGCCAAAGCGGGGCAGCGCGATACGTTATTGCAAAGTCTCATCAACGTTCCTGCAACGATGATCTTCTATGAAGCACCGCACCGTATTCTTGAATCAACGCAGGCGATGCTAAACGCTTTTGGCGCTGGCCGACAAGTCGTTTTCGCGCGCGAATTAACTAAACTATTTGAAGAAATCCATCGCTGCAGTTTGGGCGAAGCGCAGGCTTGGCTGAATGCCGACAGTCACAGGGAAAAAGGAGAGTATGTCGTCTTGATCGAAGGCCATACATCAGACGAAGACAATGATCAGCTGGAAGCAAAACGGATCTTGGCTATATTACTGAAAGAATGCTCAGTCAAACAAGCGGCATTACTGGCGGCGCAGATTACCGGGCAAAAGAAAAATGCTTTGTATGATTTGGCATTAGAACTAAAAAACGCCGAAGGCTAAACCACTAAACTTAAACACTCATTCACGTCATTCTCGCGCAGGCGGGAATCCAGCTCGTTCACCACGCGCAGCGTCAATATTAGCGCGCTTCGCACGATCCCGCTTCTGGATTCCCGCCTGCGCGAGAATGACGGAAATACTTGATGGCTAAACTTTGTAACTAAACAGTAATAAGATCTTAGCGCTGAACAATCAATGCCTTAAACCCGGCGATCTCGCCATTTTGTAGCATCGCAGTCGTCGCTTCGGCACGACTATTGAATGGGCCGCTGATCAGGCGATACAGACTTCCTTGTTCGACGATGTCAAAATCGGGCAGGCGATTCTCCAATTTTGTTTTGATGCTAGACAAACTTGCCTCTGCATTGGCACGGATAGCAAACGCGCCAAACTGAATATAGAAAGCAGGCATTTTCGATGGCGAGGCCAGCGTAGCCGTAAGCTTTTCTACTGGTTTATTTTCTTGTGCTGCAATCAATTCGTCTAGCGAAATTTCATCCATTTTTATTTCTTGCTTCGCTACTGCTGGCGCACTAATCGGCTCTTTGCTTGGTATAGGATGATCTAGAGGAGCAGGCTGATTTTGCCGGTTCTCTGCCATTTTTTCTATATCGGCCGGCAGCAATCGCTCAACCTCCATCACACTACTTCCTTTACCCAGATATCCCAGCTTAAGTGCGGCGGTGTACGACAAATCAATAATGCGTGTGGAATGAAATGGCCCTCTATCGTTAATGCGGACAATAATTTGTTTGCCGTTATCGACATTAGTCACCCGCGCATACGAAGGGATAGGTAAAGTCGGATGCGCAGCGGTAATTTTGTACATATCGTATAGTTCGCCGGATGAAGTTTTTTGTCCGTGAAATTTCTTACCGTACCAACTTGCCACACCGCGTTGTTTGAACGGTGTTGTGCTGTCAGTAATCGGCGTATAGGTTTTACCAAACACCACATACGGCTTATTACCCGAGCGAGAAAATGCCTCAAGCACCGGGATGGGATCGACTATCGATTCCAGATCCACTGGTGGATTATCGCCAGGGCCATCATCTTTGTAATAGCCTCCGCGGCCAGAGTTTGCCTTGGGTAAATCAGGCGTATTGCTATTGGCCGGCTTAGCAATCGGGGCGTTAGCCACTGGTTTGCGCTGATCAACGGGCGCGCTGATTTTGGGTGAACTACTGCAGCCGGAGAAAAAAACCGACAGCAAAATCAGGCTCAGACCTACAACGAGAAACTTACATTTGCGTTCGACCGAATCGCTGTTGCAGCTCGGCTTCATGTCTGCACCAATTTGCGATTGCGCTGCACACTCATGAGTATGCCGGCGCCCATACCTAATGTCAGCAAGGCGGTGCCACCGTAACTCATGAAGGGCAATGGCACTCCAACGACTGGGACAATGCCGCTCACCATGCCCATATTCACAAACGCATAGGTAAAGAAAATCATCGTAACCGATCCCGCCATGAGTCGCGCAAACAAGGTCGGCGCATTGGCGGCGATCATCAGGCCACGAATAATCAGTAAGAGATACAGCAAGACTAAAATGCTATTGCCGATAAAGCCAAATTCTTCAGAATAAACCGCAAAAATAAAATCCGTCGTGTGTTCGGGAACAAACTCCAGGTGCGTTTGCGTCCCTTTCAACCAGCCTTTGCCAGTAATCCCGCCCGAGCCAACGGCAATGGTCGATTGGATAATATGAAATCCCTTGCCGAGCGGATCGGTGGTGGGATCGATCATGGTCATCACACGGTCACGTTGGTAGCCATGCAGCATTGGCCAAATAATCGGGATGCTGAGAGCCACCGCCAGAACCAGGCCGATCAAGACACGCCAGGATAATCCAGCCAAAAAAATCACCGAAAACCCAGCGGCAACAACGAGTAGCGCGGTACCCAGATCTGGTTGTCGTGCTATCAAACCTACGGGGATAAATAAGATCACAGCTGCCACAATAAAATCCCGCCAGCCCAAGGTACTTTCACGTTTTTGAAAATACCATGCCAGCATCAAGGGCGTGGCGATCTTCATCATCTCGGAAGGTTGTATGGTAACGCCAACATTGAGCCATCTGCGTGCGCCTTTCTTGACCATGCCAAAGACAGCGACCGCGATCAGCAAAGCGACACCAAAGGTATAGATAGGGATAGCAAAGCGCATCAGCGTCTGTGGCGGAATACTTGCCATCACCCACATGACGATGAAGGAAATCAAAATATTCCGTAACTGATCTTCGACACGCCCAGGAAAGTTAATACCAGCCGAATACAAGGTTACTATGCCGATAGCCATAATCAGAAAAATAATGATCGCCAAGCTCGCATCAAACACCATAATGTGCGAGCGAATTTTGCGCCAGTTCAGCCCTTTGTTTTGCATATCAATCCTTATTGCCAGGAGTTACGCCACCAGGCTTGGGGCCACCTTCAGATTCTGCATCAGCACGTGCTTCAGATTCGGCACGAACCGCCAGAATGTCGCTCTTTTCTGCCGGTGTTTTATCTTTATCGGTCGGGCGTTTTCCCAGCAAATAATAATCGAGCGCCTTACGTACAATCGGCGCAGCGGCGGCTGAGCCAAAACCACCATTTTCAACCACAATAGCCAAGGCTATGCGTGGTTTGTCGGCTGGGGCAAATGCAATGAATAAAGAATGGTCACGTTGCCGTTCTGCGGTTTTTTTGGCATCGTATTTTTCACCTGTTTTCAAGGCGACCACTTGTGCAGTGCCAGTCTTGCCACCCGCGATATATGGCGCGTCATGAAACGTGGCATAGCCAGTTCCGCCCGCAACAGTAGTTACGCCCACCATCGCATTTTTAATGAAGTCTATATTCTCCTGCTTCAGCGGAATGCGCGCGCTTTCTTTGGCCACAATTAAAGTTCTTTGGCGACTCTGCGGGTCTTCGGTCATCTTTACCAAGTGCGGCTTCATGACAATACCGTTGTTGGCCAGTGTGGCCATCGCGTGCGCCAATTGCAAAGGTGTGAAGGTGTTATAGCCCTGGCCGATACCTAGCGAAATGGTTTCACCGGCATACCATTTTTGTTGCGCGGCTTTTTTGTAGACGCTGCGTTTCCATGCAGTAGATGGCAAGACGCCTTTTCTCTCATGCTCCAGATCGATACCTGTGATCTGGCCAAAACCAAATGGTTTCATAAAATCATGCATGACATCGACCGTGAGATCATTGGCCAATGCATAATAATAAGGGTCGCAAGATAAAACGATAGAACGGTACATATCGATCACGCCATGACCACCGGGTTTATCATCGTTAAAGCGGTGTCCGCCGAACATATAAAAACCCTGATCGACAATCGACTGACTTGGTGTACGTTTACCCAATTCCAATGCCGCCAATGCCATGTAAGGCTTATAGGTTGAGCCTGGCGGATAGGCACCAGTCAACGGACGATTTAACAAAGGTCGGTCTTCTGAGGTATTGAGTTCGTTCCAGCTTTGTTGATCAATACCTTCGACAAACAAATTCGGATCATAGGTAGGTTTAGACACAAATGCCAGCACATCACCGGTCGCCGGTTCTATCGCCACCATGGCACCGCGTCTTTCACCGAAGGCTTCTTCGACAATTTTTTGTAGCTCAATATCTACCGACAACAACAAATTTTTACCAGAGTTAGGAGCGTTGCGCGACAGCCTACGCACCGCACGGCCACCGGCCGATACCTCAACTTCTTCAAAGCCCGTGGTTCCGTGCAAAATCTTCTCGTAGCTTTTTTCCAACCCTTCCTTGCCGATATAGTCCGTGCCTTTGTAATTCGACGCATCTTCGGTCTCATCGATGATCTCTGCATCTTTCTGACTGATGCGGCCGATGTAGCCAATTACATGAGAGGCGACTTCGCCCAACGGGTATTGCCTAAATAAGCGTGCCTGAATATCGACACCAGGAAAGCGAAATCGCTGCGCGGTAAATCGTGCCACTTCTTCATCAGTGAGTTTGCTGCGAATCGGAAAACTCTCAAAGCTTTTCGATTCTTCGAGTAACTTACGAAAGCGCTTGCGATGCTTGGGTTGTATGTCCACCAGTGCCGACAATTCGTCAATCAGCACATCCAGATCCATCTTGATTTTGGACGGCGTAATTTCTAAAGTGTAGGCAGAAAAATTTCGTGCCAACACCACGCCATTTCTGTCGAGTATCAGGCCACGATTGGGTACGATGGGCACAACAGAAATGCGATTTTCATCGGCCTGCAAGGCATATACCTTGTGCTTAATAATTTGCAACCAAACAAAGCGCGACATCAATAAAGAAAAACAAACGACAGCAAATACGCCGATAAAAAACAGGCGCATCCGGAACAAATACAGTTCGCGTTCAGTGTTCTTGAGTTCTGTCATAGTCCTGTCAAATCGGCTCGGTTGGCTACGCTGTCGGATGCGTTGTCGGATACTCTTCTTGGCGCACGTCAGATCGGTCGAGTGTGATCTTTATCCACTGCTCGTCGTTGCGGGGCTAATAGTAACCACGTAACTACAGGCCATAACAGCGCGGTGACCAGGCTCTCGGAAAAATACAACCAGCCTGGAAACTTTGCTTCAGGCGAGACCAATAAACGCACGACGATTTGCATCGCTTGCGCAAACACAAACAAAGGAAACACGTGTGCCGATTGCGCGACTGGATGAAACCATAAAACCCTGCGATGAATCGCAATCGCCAGATACGAGAGTAAGGTGTACACCAAGGCATGCTCACCGAGATGAATAGCTGAATGTACATCCATCAGCAAACCCATGACGAAGGCCACGCCTATGCCTATTTTGCGCGGCTGATGAATACTCCAGAACACCAACACCAAAGCAACAAAATCTGGCACACCTAAGGCGCCACCCCAAGGTAAAAAATTCAAGAAAAACGCGGCGATCAGGCTAGTGACGATAAACGCCGGACTCACCGGCAAAAGGATGTAATGAGGGCTATTCATTATTGCGTCACCTTGGCGGCTTCTTTATTAACGTCGGGCGATGTTGGCTCGGTTTGTGGCTTCGTCTCTTTAGTCGTCTCTTTAGTCGTCTCTTTAGCGGCTTCAGGCAGATTATCGCGCGTGACTTTACGATTCAGCTTCTCTTTCTTTGCCCGCACTTCTTCTGTATCGGGGCGCGGTAAGTTGTCGTTAGCGACCAGCAGAATAAGTAGTTGGCGATGATGATCAATGCCGGCGGCAGGTGTGCACAATACCGTTTCAAAAGTGGTACTCGCCTTATTTTCGACCTGCACGACTTTAGCCACAGCCAGACCTGCCGGATACACGCCGTCGATCCCGGAGGTCACCAACATATCACCATTCTTGACGTCGGCATTGGTGGTCGTGCTCATATCCAGATGGCTCGATTGCCCGCGCCCATGCACCACACTGCGCAAGCCATTGCGTAATATCTGTACCGGGATCGCCTGATTTTTGTCCGTCAACAAAGTTACTTCCGATGTTAAAGGAAACACCCGTGTTACCTGGCCAACGACCCCTAAGTCATCGATCACAGGTTGGCTCAAAGCGACATTATGGACGCTACCCTTACTCAAGATAATCTTGCGTGTGAAAGGATCACGCGCATCGTAGATAATTTCGGCGAGTACGGATTTGACAGCAAGTTTCTCGCGCAGATCGAGCATCGTGCGCAAGTGCGCATTTTCTGCCAGCAGCTGACTAGATTGCTGCAAGACATCGGCATTGACAATTTGCTGGCGTTTCAAACCCGCATTTTCTTTTTCCAGCGCAGTAGTAGAGGCAAAATAATCCGCCATACGCCCCAAAGCATCGCGCGGCACGGTCGCTACAATTTGAACCGGATACAACAAGGTACCGACGACCTGACGAAGTAAAACCAGAGAATTAAGGCGCGTATCGACAACTAACAAGAAAATAGCAAAAGCGGAGAAAAAAACCACTTTAGCCCGGGCAGAAGCGCCTTGCTTGAAAAGTGGTGGTGGGCTGTATTGCATAAATAAATATCAGGATCTCAGCAAATAACAGTCAAAAAATTTAGAGAATCAAAGGCGCTCGTAGAGGTGCAAGGCGCGTCGAGAAATTCAATGAATGGGATGCAGAGCAAGGCGCAAAACACAGCAATACATAAGTATTGCGAGTATTTGCAACGAAGCTATGCGCCCAGTCATTGGATTTATCGATGTGCCGTCATTCGTAGGAGAAGATTGAGCCTAATTTATCCATGCGTTCCAAAGCCATACCAGAGCCACGCACCACGCAAGTCAACGGATCTTCCGCAACTAACACTGGCAAGCCGGTTTCTTCCATCAACAAGCGATCCAGATCACGCAACAAGGCGCCACCACCGGTCAGCATCATGCCTTTTTCAGCGATATCGGCACCGAGTTCTGGTGGAGTTTGTTCCAGCGCATTCTTCACGGCAGAAACGATATTATTCAAAGGATCGGTCAGTGCTTCCAAAATCTCATTACTAGAGATGGTGAATGAACGCGGAATACCTTCTGACAGATTGCGTCCTTTAACTTCCATTTCTTTCACCTCAGAACCCGGGAACGCAGAACCAATCGCCTTCTTGATATTTTCAGCAGTTTGTTCACCGATCAGCATGCCGTAATTGCGACGGATGTAGTTGACGATGGCTTCGTCAAACTTATCGCCACCGACGCGTACCGAACCTTTGTAAACCATGCCGCCCAAAGAAATCACACCAACTTCAGTGGTACCGCCGCCAATATCGACAACCATAGAACCTGTTGCTTCGGATACCGGCAAACCGGCACCAATCGCTGCGGCCATTGGCTCTTCAATCAAAAATACTTGCGAAGCACCAGCGCCTAAAGCGGATTCACGAATCGCGCGGCGCTCAACTTGGGTAGAACCGCAAGGTACGCAAATGATAATGCGTGGCGATGGGCGGAAAAACTTAGTGTCGTGCACCATGCGAATAAATTGCTTGAGCATTTGCTCGGTGACCGTAAAGTCGGCAATCACGCCGTCTTTCATCGGGCGAATTGCCTCGATATTGCCCGGTACTTTGCCGAGCATTTGCTTGGCTTCTTTACCCACCGCTTGTATGGTTTTTTTACCATTAGGGCCGCCTTCTTGACGGATCGCTACAACTGATGGTTCATCCAGGACAATGCCCTGTCCACGAACATAAATCAGGGTATTGGCAGTGCCCAAATCAATTGCCAGATCATTTGAAAAATAGCTACGAAAAAGACCAAACATGTAAAATCCTGTGTATTCTGTGTTGACGTGAATGTATGTGTAATGTGCAGACATGCTGCACAAATAATGTATTGCACCAAAAGTGGGTTCGACCAAACAAAAAACCCCAACCATCATCACGCATAGCAAAAGCCGCGATTTTAAGGTAATAACCCTACATTCTACCTTATAATCTAGGGATGAATAGGCATTCAGCAATGATAGGCAGGGCAATCGCATGAAGAAAATCACAAGAGAAATCCTTGAAAAAACATGACGACCCCAACAAAGCCTCGCCGCAGAGGCGCAGAGAGCGCAGAGAAAAACTGGATTTTGCCTTTCTCTGCGTTCTCTGCGCCTCTGCGGTTAATTCTTTTGTCCTTCGTTTGATTCACAATAGCTTCATGCGATTGCCATGATTGATAGGTAAAATACATTTTTTGCCGATGTTTAGCGCAGTAATCCGCTTTTAGTTTATCGTTTTTAATTTATTCCATTCTTTCAATTTTAACCATGCGATTTAAGCCATGTCATTAACTATTTCCGATGTGAAACGTATCGCCAATCTGGCGCGACTTGAACTTTCCGAATCTGAAGCCACCAGCACGCTAACCAAGCTCAATGGTATTTTCGATCTGGCAGAGCAGCTCAAAGCCGTTGATACCAGCGGGATTACACCGCTAAGCCACCCTATCGCCGCACTCATGCCCGATCTTTGCTTACGCTTACGCGACGATGTCGTGACTGAGACCAATCACCGCGCAGAATATCAACAGGTAGCACCAGCGACGCAAGATGGCCTGTATCTGGTACCTCAGGTTATAGAATAAAAAACACCACAAATATGCATACAAATTCATTAAAACAACTCTCTGCCTTATTGCAGAGCAAACAAGTTTCTGCCACAGAATTGGCGCAGCATTACCTTGCTCGTATAGAAGGCAATGCACTCAATGCCTTTAACCATGTTGATGCAGCCTTCACGCTGCAACAAGCGGCATTGGCAGACCAGCGCATTGCAACAGGAGATGCTACTGTTTTGACCGGCATCCCGATCGCGCATAAAGATATTTTCGTGACGCGCCACTTGCGCTCTACCGCTGGCTCCAAAATGCTGGAAAACTACGTCAGCCCGTTTGATGCCACCGTGGTTGAACACTTCAACGCGGCCGGCATGGTCACTTTGGGCAAGCTCAATTGCGATGAATTCGCCATGGGTTCAAGCAACGAAAATTCTTACTTTGGCGCAGTCAAAAACCCGTGGGATATCCGTGCTATTCCGGGTGGGTCTTCCGGCGGTTCAGCGGCTGCCGTTGCTGCACGCTTAACACCCGCGGCCACCGGCACCGACACCGGCGGCTCGATCCGCCAACCGGCTGCTTTTTGCGGTGTGACTGGTATCAAGCCAACTTATGGCAGCGTTTCGCGTTTCGGCATGATCGCGTTTGCCTCGTCGCTTGATCAAGGCGGCCCGATTGCACAGACCGCCGAAGACTGCGGCCTGCTGCTCAACGCCATGATAGGTTTTGATGCGAAAGATTCGACTTGCGTAGAGCGCGCTACTGAAGATTACAACCGTGACCTGAACAAGAATTTAAGCGGCTTACGCATCGGTGTGCCGCGTGAATTTTTTGGTGCTGGATTAGCGCCAGATGTCGAACAAGCGGTTCGTTCCGCTTTGGCTGAATATGAAAAACTCGGCGCAACCTTAGTCGATATTTCGCTACCTAAAACCGAGCTCTCGATACCCGTGTATTACGTCATTGCACCGGCGGAAGCATCATCAAATTTGAGTCGCTTTGACGGTGTGCGTTACGGTCATCGCGCGGCAGATTACAAAGACCTGACCGACATGTACAAGAAGACCCGTGCCGAAGGTTTTGGTGACGAAGTTAAACGCCGCATTCTGGTCGGATCGTATGTACTTTCACACGGCTACTACGACGCGTATTATTTGCAAGCGCAAAAAATACGCCGTCTGATCGCGCAAGATTTCCAAGCTGCATTTCAGCAATGCGATGTCATCATGGGGCCGGTGGCACCGACTGTGGCCTGGGATCTCGGTGACAAATCGGATGACCCTGTCGCGAATTATCTGGCCGATATTTTCACCCTGTCAACCAGTCTGGCTGGCTTGCCCGGTATGTCGATACCCTGCGGTTTTGGACAAGGCGAAAAGAACAGCAAGCGCCCGGTCGGTTTG
>JANYFV010000538.1 GCA_025359635.1 Undibacterium sp.
GGACTCAACAATTAGGTATCGACCCATTTTTGGGCAATGGCCTAACCGATACTCCATTCACTGGAGAGGATGTTTTTTTCTGGGGCGTCATCGATTGGCAGTTCCGTTTTCAACGACCACAGCAACTCGCTTTAGGTTTCCAGAAAAGAGGACATCGGGTTTTTTATATTAGCTCGGAATTAGTCGACGATAAAGAACCTGGGTTTCAAGTAGAAGCAATACCCGATTACCCTAATTTATTTCAAATTCGTTTGCATGCAGTTGCCGCTCCGCCAATTTATGAAAATAAGGCACATGGAAAATTGCTCAATCAGTTGCAGCAAGGATTGGCCTATCTACTGCATTGTGCAGGTACAACGAACGCTATCTCGGTAGTCCAGCATCCGTTCTGGCTGCCATTAGCGCGCTGCCTTCCGACTAGCCATATGGCTTATGATTGCATGGACCATCATGAGGGATTTGGAAACTGTCCACCAGAAGTTATCGCTGCCGAACGGGCATTGATGCGCGAATCAGATACGCTTATTGTGACGTCAGACTGGTTATACAATATTGCCAAAGATAAGAATGCAAATATTTCGATTGTAAGAAATGCCTGTGAGTTCAAGCACTTTAACGAAGTACCGGCAAGCGTATTTCAAGACGTAAGAAATCGAAAAATTATTGGTTATTTTGGCGCAATTGCTAATTGGTTTGACTGTTCCTTAATTGAACAACTGGCATCGGCATTACCTGATTGCCTCATTTTATTAATTGGACATGATACTTGCGGTGCAGGTAAAAAATTTAGCCGATTCGATAATATTCAATTGCTTGGCGAAGTACCTTACCAGACACTGCCATATTACCTGCATGCCTTTGATATCTGCATCTTGCCTTTTCAAATCATCAACCTGACTTTGGCAACTAATCCCGTCAAAGTCTACGAATATATGTGTTCAGGCAAGCCTATTGTGAGTGTAAAACTCCCAGAACTGGCTAACATGGACAAGTTTGTTTATCTAGCCGACAATGGACAACAATTCATAGAACATTGTAAAACTGCATTGAGCGAATCCAATGACAGTGTCGTACGCAAAGAACGGATTGATTTTGCCAGCGAACAGACCTGGGTTCATCGCGCCCAAGAATTTGAGCTTGCATTAGAAAAAAGCTCACGTCCTTTGGTCAGTATCGTGGTTGTCACTTACAACAATTTAGACCTGACCAAACTATGCCTGGCAAGCATAGACGCTGAAACATCTGGCGTACGATACGAAATTATTATCGTCGATAACGCGTCCACCGATGGATCACCATCCTATTTAGAAAATTTTGCGTTAAATAGGCTGGATGTAAAGTTGATTCTGAATCAAGATAATTCGGGATTTTCCAAAGCAAATAATCAGGGTCTTGCCGCCGCACAGGGCGACTATCTGGTTGTATTGAATAACGACACTGTCGTCACACGCGGATGGGCAAGTAGTCTCATTCGTCATTGTCGCAAAGATTCGACGATAGGCTTAATTGGCCCAGTGACGAATAATATTGGCAATGAGGCCAAAATTCATATCGAGTACGAATCACTCGATGACATGCCAAGCAAGGCGCGTGAATATACCTTGGCGCATCTGGGTGAGACCTTTGATATCAATACCTTAGCTTTTTTCTGCGTAATGATTACGCGAAAGGCATATGAACAGGTTGGTAATCTGGATGAGGCATTCGGCTTGGGATTTTTTGAAGATGACGATTACTGTCGCAGAATTGAACAAGCGGGCTATCGACTAGTTTGTGCCGATGATGTATTTGTTCATCATAATTTATCAGCATCTTTTAATAAACTAGGCCAAGAACGCAAACAAGAACTATTTACGCGTAATAAGGCAATCTACGAGGCAAAATGGGGGAAATGGCTCCCGCATAGCTATCGTGTTTAGTCCCAAGAAAAAAGAAAATACAGGGAAACCTGCCTCACACATGAATTTATATGAATGCTTCCATAGCATCTACTGAGCAATACAGATGAATATGAAAAAAATAATTTGCGTAGTCGGTACCAGACCGGAGGCCATTAAAATGGCACCGGTGATTCAACGCCTGTCTCAAGAACCATGGGTAAATGTCAAAGTCCTGGCAACCGCCCAACATAGACAAATGTTGGATCAGGTTCTCAAGCTATTCGCAATTGTGCCTGACCGCGATCTGAACGTGATGCAGCCAAACCAAACACTTTCATCATTGACCTCCAAACTTCTCAGCGAACTTGATCTTGTATTTGCCGAAGAAAAACCCGATGCCGTGCTGGCACAAGGTGACACCACAACAGTAATGAGCGTCGCTTTAAGTTGCTTTTATCACCGCATCCCTTTTGGCCATGTTGAAGCTGG
>JANYFV010000539.1 GCA_025359635.1 Undibacterium sp.
TGATGCGCAACTCGAATCCGGACTAGGTACTCGCCGTTCAAGATCTGATAGCTTGAAAGAACGTCAAACAAATACATGAATTCCAAATGCGTTTTGCCTGGCCTGTTGTAGTACACGACGAATCCCGCAGCGCAAGTCTGATTATTTTCTTTGCTGGCTTCGTCGTATTTAATAACCGGATCGTGCCCAACAATCAGATACGGCCCACACATAGATTCAACGGTAGCTGGACGATGATGCGGTTCGAGCCTCACCTTATGCAACTTCTGATCAGGGTAATAAAAGTAGTAGTTCGCGGACGGGAACATTCCGTCCATGTGCAGCTTTCGAACATCTATCAGGATCGTCTGAAGGTACGAAATGGTTCTGGGCTCGATTAAATGCAAAAGTTGCCCGGCTTCTAGCGGGATTGACGATAAATCTGAGGCCTCTTCGCCTGGCGGCTGCTTGCGCGGCTTCGGCAAAAGATAACGCTCGAAGCCTTGATCGTATTCAGCATCATGGTTATATACGAACAACAGGCCTCTGATCTCGTCCGTATCAACGACCGAATATCGAGCTTTCCATTCTTCGCTCACACGAGCGCAATCGATCACTTGCGCTAGGGATCGGAGGGCAGAACGCACATTCGGTCCTTTGATACTAGTTACCGCATAACTTTTCAAGTCAGTATTGAAGAGAATTCGCTTATTGAGGTACGGGTCGACATAGAAGAACACTACATCGGTTGGATGTGTATGCTTTTGCTTCTTGTCAGCTCTGGCATGCTTATCAGTTTTCACGCAGTCAGAATTCCGATCCTTTAGGGGAATCTGATCCCAACGAAACCACTTCAGCAAATCTTTCGAAACGATTGCGGCAACTTCTGCGATTGGTCCGGTTTCTCCCGCCATATTTCCGATTCCCTAGAAAAGCATGCTTCAACAATAATAACAATTCTTAACAACTAAATTGATATAAGAAAGGCTCCTTTGTGGAGCCTTTTTGGATCATTTGACTACCTGTGTCACGACTTTTTCACTAACTTGGCACAGTTTTCACTATCCTTGTCACCCGACAACATCAAGTATCAATATTCCCAGCACGCAAAGCATTCGATTCTATAAATGCCCTACGCGGTTCTACGTCATCGCCCATCAGCGTAGTAAAGATCTGGTCGGCAGCAATCGCGTCGTCGATTTGTACTTTCAGCAGGCGGCGTACTGTCGGGTCCATGGTGGTCTCCCATAACTGCGAAGGATTCATTTCGCCCAGTCCTTTGTAGCGCTGTTTGGAAACGCCGCGTTCTGCTTCGTCGCGTAGCCATAGCATGGCGTGGTGGAAGTCAGTTACTGCGCTTTCTTTGGCTCTTTCGCCTTCGCCACGGCGAATAAACGCGCCTTCGCCTAACAGGCCTTTGAAGGTGAGGGCGGCGTTGGCTAATACTTGGTAGTCGGCGCTTTCGGTGAAGTCGTAGTCGATGCTGCTGACTTTGACGTTACCGTGGAACATGCGTTCTATGCGCAGGCTGAAGGTGCCGGTGACTTCATCGGTCCGCACTAATGCTTTTACTGCGCTGTCGTTGATGGTGTCGGTCAGGGCCTTGGCAGAGATGGCAGCGTTGTCTGCGGTATCTAGTTGTAGCGTGACGCCAGTCATGATGGCTGTGAGGGCGGCGCGGTCGATGACGCGGGTGAGTCGCATCATGATGGCGTTGGCCAGGTTGTAGCTGCGCACCAGTTCTGCCAGTGCATCGCCGGTGATGGGGTCTGCGCCTGTGCTTGGGGTGAGCGCCGCGCCGGTTAAGGCCACGGTCATCATATAGCTGGCTTCTTCGGCATCATCTTTGAGATAGCGCTCGTCGCGGCCGGCTTTAACTTTATACAGTGGCGGTTGGGCGATGTAGATGTGACCGCGCTCTACCAGTTGCGGCATCTGGCGGTAGAACAGGGTGAGCAATAGAGTACGGATGTGGGCACCATCGACGTCGGCATCGGTCATGATGATGATGCGGTGGTAGCGCAGTTTTTCGATGTTGAATTCGTCCGGGCCGATAGAGGTACCTAGCGTGGCGATCAGGGTGGTGATCTGCTCGCTGGATAACATTTTTTCGAAACGGGCTTTTTCTACGTTGAGCACTTTACCGCGCAGTGGCAAGATTGCTTGGAACTTACGGTCGCGCCCTTGCTTGGCTGAGCCACCCGCAGAATCACCCTCGACGATATACAGTTCGCACAGGGCTGGGTCTTTTTCTTGGCAGTCGGCCAGTTTGGCAGATAAACCTAAGCCGTCCATGATGCCTTTGCGGCGTGTGAGTTCGCGCGCTTTGCGGGCGGCTTCACGGGCGCGCGAGGCTTCGACGATTTTGCCGCAGATGATTTTGGCGTCGTTCGGGCGTTCTTGCAGATAATCGCTGAGGGTTTTGGCGACGATCTCTTCGACCGGGCCGCGCACTTCGCTTGATACTAATTTATCTTTGGTCTGTGAGCTGAATTTTGGCTCTGGCACTTTGACGGATAAGACGCAAGTGAGGCCTTCGCGCATGTC
>JANYFV010000589.1 GCA_025359635.1 Undibacterium sp.
ATCCCGAGAATTGAATTTCTAGCGGCGCATTGGTCTATTATTTTCCGATTCGGGTGTTAGTTCCTTGCCATAAATATCTAAGCCGCATGCAAGCGGCGCGGTGGATAGTGTTGGGATGCGGGGCGAATGGTCGCGAAATCATCATCCTTGTTATGACCACGGTACTTTCATCCCAGTACATTTTCTTATTAAAGAAAAAACAGTCATATCTAATTTTCCGCATGTCCTCAGTCCATTGCCAATCCGGGCAATGCGGGCAGGCTGCGCCCCCAAAAATTTGTAATATGAATAGAAGTTTTTGATGTGTAGTAGAAGGAGTTGGTGTTATTTTTTTTAATCAATAAAGGGCATGCCAGAAAATATTTTTTGGATGTGCCCACCATAAAGGAGACAAAAAATGCATTCCAGATTCAGTTTCAAATCCGTTCATAGATTAGTTAATTACGCCCACCTCAGCAGATTTTTTGCGACAGTGATTTCTGCCTGTTTATGCCTGCCGATGTTGGCGCAGGCGGCCACTTTTGCCAATGGTGCTGACGTCAGCTGGGTAGATCAGCAAGAGTCCAACGGCTATGTTTTTTATAACAGCAGCGGGGTAAAGACCGATCCGTTTTTGTTGTTGAAAAATTTGCAGGTCAATTCCATCCGCCTGCGCGTCTGGGTCAATCCTACGGGGGGCTGGAATAACGCTTCCGATGTGCTGTATATGGCCAAGCGCGCCGCCGCACAAGGGCAGCGCATCATGATCGATTTTCATTACAGCGATTCTTGGGCCGATCCTGGCAAGCAAACCAAACCGGCAGCCTGGGCCAGCCACACTTTGGCACAACTCAATACCGACGTGTACAACCACACCTATGGCGTGCTGAATTATTTGAAGACCAATGGCATCACAGTTGAGTGGGTACAGGTCGGCAACGAAATCAATAGCGGCATGCTCTGGCCAAGCGGTAGCACTTCGAATTTCAGCCAACTGGCGAGCTTGATCAACAACGGCTATAACGCGACCAAGGCAGTTTATCCGAGTGCAAAAGTGGTTTTGCATCTGGCCAATGGCTACGATAACGCAGTGTTTCGCTGGTTCTTTGACGGCGTTAAGGCTGCTGGTGCTAAATGGGACGTGATCGGTATGTCGCATTATCCGCCTGCAGCTAGCTGGGCGTCGTATAACACCAAGCTATCGACGAATATGTGGGATATGGTTGCACGTTACAGCAAGCCAGTAATGATCTGTGAAGTCGGGATGGATTGGCAGCAAGCGAGCACCACAAAAAGCATGATGACCGATCTGTTAAGCAAAACCAAGGCGCTCGGTTCGAACGGCCTCGGTGTGTTTTACTGGGAGCCGCAAGCTTATCCGGGTTGGCAGGGTTACACCATGGGTGCTTTGGATGCTGCGGGTAAATTTACGGTCGCGCTTGATCCGTTTTAAACAATGTAATTAACTAGTTCTGAACTGAGTCAAAATTAGGCAGCTGCCCTGAATTTTGGCTCAGTTCAGCGGTATTTGAATTCATCTTTTGTTGATTGACGTGAAATGAAAAAAGTAATACGGCCATTCCATCTTATTGTGTTCAGTTTAATCTTGTTGGGATGTGGCGGTGCCAGCACAAATGCCAGCGAGCCAACACCAACATCGACCGCCAATATCCCTGCAACGACAGCAGCTTTCACCAAAGGTGCAGACGTCAGCTGGATGACAGAAATGGAAGCGGCAGGGATCAAGTTTTATAACAAAGCAGGCAAGCAAAAAGATTTGCTGGAGGTGCTGAAAGAGCAGGGCATGGATTCTATCCGTTTGCGTGTCTGGGTCAATCCCGCAGATGGAAAATATAATACGATGAGCGACGTAATCGCCAAAGCCAAACGCGCCAAAGCGGCCGGCATGCGCCTGATGATCGATTTTCATTACAGCGATACCTGGGCTGACCCAGACAAACAGACTAAGCCCGCGCAATGGAAAAATTACGCCATCGATCAGCTAGTGATTGCATTGGCCGAGCATACACGTAGCAGTCTAATTACATTGCGCGATGCCGGCATCACTCCAGAATGGGTACAAGTAGGCAATGAAACGGATAACGGCATGTTGTGGGAAGAAGGCCGCGCCACCAATATGAAAAATTACGCGCGCCTGGTCGGGGCTGGTTACGACGCGGTGAAAGAAGTTTTCCCGCAATCACTGGTGATCGTGCACGTCTCGAATTGTTTTGATAATGCTCTATTCCAGTGGAATATTGGCGGCATCAAAAATAACGGTGGCAAATTTGATGTGATCGGTGTTTCAGCTTATCCCTTCTACGATAAGAAAAATGCCACGTGGCAGGCCAGCAACGATAAATGCCTGGCCAATCTGAATGATATGGTGACGCGTTTCAACGTGCCGGTGATGGTGGTCGAAACCGGATCACCCTGGAATGGTGCAGATGCAAAAGCTATCTTGAGCGATTTGATCAGCAAAGTGCGCTCGGTCAAAGATAAAAAGGGTGTAGGGGTTTTGTACTGGGAGCCGCAAGCGTTTGGCAACTGGAAGGGCTATACACTGGGCGCGTTTGATGATGCAGGTAAGCCAACTAGTGCTATGGATGCTTTTTTGGAGTGATGGCGTGGCTGAGTTGCACTCTGCTAGAAATGTTGATATCCGATTGAACTTTGTGTCTTGAATTGCGAGCTAATAAATGCGTACTTTTTCTTTCCAGGCCATTCTTTCGCGCCAGTTGCTGGCCATGATTATATTTAGTGCGGTCACCTGCACAGCGCAGGCTGCAAGCGATGCGCCATCGGCAAATGCAGAGCGAGAGCGTCTGTCGCTAGATCGCGGCTGGCTGTTTCATCTCGGCGATGTTGCTATGCCGGTAGTGACAGATGCCTACGCCAATGCCAAAGCCGGTAATGCCGCGGGTGCCGCTGCGACAGAATATGACGATTCCGACTGGCGTCATCTGAACTTGCCGCATGATTGGGCGGTCGAGGGAGGGTTTGATCCGCAGGCCAATATGGCACAGGGTTACCGCCAGCGTGGTACGGCTTGGTACCGGCGCTATTTGCGTATCGATCCGGCAGATCACGGCCGTCATTTTGAATTGCAGTTTGATGCCATTGCCACGCATTCAACCGTGTGGGTGAATGGTAATGTGGTTAGCCGTAACTGGTCTGGCTACAACGCCAGCAACATCGACATCACGCCATATCTGCGCTATGGCGATGCGATGAACACCATCGCGATTCGTGCCGATGCCAACTCTATGGAAGGCTGGTGGTACGAGGGCGCCGGCATGTATCGCCATGCCTGGCTGGTGAAGAGTAACGCTGTGCATATTCTGACCGATGGAGTGCATGCTACACCGCGTCTGGCGCATGGTGGCAACTGGCAAATTCCCGTCGAAGTCAACTTGGATAACAGCGGAAAACAAGCAGAAAATGTCAGCGTTGTGGTGACTGTGTTTGATCCGCAAGGCAAGCAGGTCGCGCAAAAAATACAGTCTATCAAGGTGCCAGTATTAACGCAGGTCACCGCTAAATTGCCGCTGACTATTCTTG
>JANYFV010000004.1 GCA_025359635.1 Undibacterium sp.
AAAGAATAGAACGACGTGATATAGGTGACATAAGTGACATAAAAACTACCTATTTAAATTTCTTGCAAATATTCATACTCAACAAAACAAGCAAGTTGTTACTGTAAAGATGTTTTTTTAAGCTGTTTTCAGCGTGACAGCACTTTACACGTTTCTTGGCATATGTTTCTACACCCTATAAAGAAAAATATTTTAATACAATCGCAATATTGTTAGCTCATGCCAATCACTCACATTATCAATGCTATTTGATAGCATCATCAAAATTTTATTCGGAAAAATCTTCTTATATCCTATTATGGCGATCCGCCGAATAGTCTAATTTTCTTATCGCAATACCAAAACATTACATATGATGCACAACCAGAGATTTAAGACACCAGAATAATTGCAACAAATTGCAATTATCGCTAGCTTCGGCATAAGATCAGCTAAAATGCCGGGTTAGTCGGCATAGAAACGAATGCCAAAATAAATATTTCCCATCCCAACCATGAATTTGTTCATCTCGTTGCATTCAATTCAGCTTAGGTGTGCTTCACAATGCCTCTAGCAACTTTTGCGCCAGAATTCTTAGCTGCTCCTTGGAAAGCTTTGTGGAAGAGCCGTATGTTGCTTATTCAATTATGCAAACGCGAACTCACTGCCCGCTATAGAGGATCAATACTCGGAATTACGTGGTCAATTTTACTTCCGTTAATGATGCTGGCTATTTATGCTTTTATTTTTGGCGAGGTATTCAAATCACGATGGGGCGATGCACCAGTTCCAAACACATGGTCAGAAAAATTAAACTTTGCCTTGATTCTTTATGTGGGATTAATGGTCTTTAATTGGTTCGCCGAATGTTTATCTAAAGCACCGACCAGTATATTAAATAGTGCCAGCTATGTTAAGCGTGTCGTGTTTCCGCTAGAAATACTTCCAGTCATTCCGGTGGTTATCGGTGCCTTTCATTTTGCGATGAGTTTTATTGTTTTTTTATTGTTCATGTCTTTCTCTCCGCTCGCCATCACATTGCATTGGCTGGCAGTACCGCTGCTGTTGCTACCCTATTTACTTTGCTTAATTGGCATTGCCTGGTTCTTGTCTTCTCTTGGTGTTTATTTCAGAGATATGGAACAAATGATTCCCGTAATCACCAGTGCGCTCATATTCCTGAGCCCCGTTTTTTATTCTATTCAATCTGTACCTGCATTTTTTCGCCCATGGTTATTGGTGAACCCACTTACCTTCATCATTGAAGCGATGCGTGATTTGTTGTTTTGGCAAAAGCTTCCTACATTGAGTTCCTGGTGCGTGCTTTATCTGATGACGCTGCTTATTTTTTATTTTGGTCATCTGTGCTTCAAGACTTTACGTGGAGGTTTTGCAGATGTCCTCTGAAGTCATGATAGCCGCACAAGGAATAGGCAAAGCTTTCAGCTTATCTGCCAGTCCATTACGTCAATTAATGGCACAGGTAATTCCATCAAAAAACAAACAGGATTTTTGGGCTTTGCAGGCGCTCGATCTGACTATCCATAGAGGGGACGTTGTCGGCGTCATTGGTCAAAACGGATCTGGCAAGTCAACGCTTTTACAAATGATCTGTGGCACCTTGAAGCCGTCTTGTGGCGAGGTTCAAGTGCACGGTCGCCTTGCGGCCTTGTTGGAATTGGGAGCAGGATTTAATCCCAATTTTACTGGCTGGGAAAACATAAAATTAAGTGCTGCCTTATATGGCCTAAGCACCAAAGAAATTGAGAATAAGTTATCAGCGATAGAAGAGTTCGCGGATATAGGCGAGTTTATTGATAAGCCGGTCAAAACATATTCTAGCGGGATGTTTGTCAGATTAGCTTTTGCAGTCATTGCGAATATCGATGCCGATATTTTGGTTATTGATGAAGCGCTTGCAGTAGGAGATGTTTTTTTTACGCAAAAGTGTATGCGATTCCTTAAAACTTTTTCGCAGCAGGGAACCATTCTTTTTGTTAGCCACGATAGTGCAAGCGTCGTCAGCCTTTGCAATAAAGCTATTTTGCTCGAACACGGAAAAATGCTCGCGATGGGCGACCCAAAAACAATTACCGAGTATTACCTCAAGAGGCAATACGAAAGACAACAGGAACAATTAACTCCGGTCACTGAGCCTGCTGCATTGCATAATTTGGAAATTTCTGATATTTCGTCTAACGATAAATCGCATGATTTTGGTCTTGGCGGGGTAGTGATTACCTCTTGTGCAGTAATGGATGAAAAAGGATTGCCCGTACTTCAGATAAATGGGATAACTAAATTACATTTGTCCATCCGGATATTGGCAAAAAAAACAATCAATCAACCATTAGTCGGCTTTTCAGTAAAAGACAGGTTTGGACAAATACTTTTTGGCGGAAATTCTGAACAAAGCAATACTTGGACAGGGCCTTTGCAATCAGGGCAAGCGCTTGAAGCGCGATTCGATTTTACATTCCCGGGCTTAACACTTGGCGACTATATGATTAGTGTCGCTGCAGGTGTCGGTACTGCCCAGGAACATGTTATGCATCATTGGATACACGATGCGTATTCGATACGCTCAAGTTTACCGATCCAAAGTGGCATAATGGAAATTCCACTTGATCAGGTGCATTTCAAATTAGTTGAATAAATATGAAGCAAATAGAAAATCAAATTATCCCGGTCGCTCAACGTTATTCATACAGTATTGATATGA
>JANYFV010000010.1 GCA_025359635.1 Undibacterium sp.
CTTAGGCCACTAAGAACAACAACACACAGCACTAGCCCAAATCGGATGAGCACAAAAATCGTCGCTAGCGCATGGACGGCAGTGATGATCATCAGCTCACCATTTCCTGCATAGGTAAGAAAATCCGAAAAGTGCCGATCAATTTAACGACCTGATCATGTTCCACAATAGCCTCTCCGATCGGTTTGACCCGAATATGATACTGCTTAGCCGTTAACATGGGCAATTCAAATTCCTAAGGCAATTGCATGAAGCTATTGTAAATCAAACGAATGGTAAAAGAATGAACCGCAGAGGCGCAGAGAACGCATGCTATGCTGATGAACAATACTGCGCTATCGCACAATCATCACATCAAATCAGAGGATCGCATGCAGTTCAATTCCAGATGGATTTACCAAGTTGCCATCGTAGCGTACTTGTCGAGCACCTCCACTCATGCGCAAGAAGTGATTACGATCGGCCATGTGGCAGCCACGTCCGGGGCCATTGCGCATCTCGGAAAAGACAATGAAAACGGTGCACGCATGGCTGTTGAGGAGTTAAACGCCAAAGGCGTAATTGTCGGTGGCAAGCACTACCGCTTGGTATTGCTGGCGGAAGACGACGAAGGCGATCCAAAGCAAGGCACAACGGTAGCGCAGAAACTGGTCGATGCAAGAGTCAATGGTGTCATCGGTCATGAAACTTCTGGTACCACCATACCGGCTTCACGGATCTATTTCAACGCTGGTATTCCGCAGATTTCACCTTCTGCCACCAACCCCAAATATACGCGTCAAGGCTATAAAACCGCGTTTCGCAACGTCGCCAATGACGAACAATTAGGGGCTGCTCTGGCTAAGTACGCAATGCAGATCGGCAAGGCAAAACAAATCGCAGTCATCGATGACCGAACAGCCTACGGCAAAGGTCTGAGCGATGAATTCATCAAGAACGTGAAAGCTGCCGGCTCCACGGCACGCATCGTCTCGCAGCAATATACCAACGACAAGGCGAGCGATTTTGGCGCTATCCTGACCGCCATCAAAGCGAGCAAACCGGATCTGATTTTTTTCGGCGGTATGGATGCCATTGCCGGACCAATGCTGCGGCAGATGAAACAGCTCGGGATCAAGGCTAATTTCATGGGCGGTGATGGATTGTGTTCCAATTCTATGGCGCTGCTAGCCGGTGACGGCATGGTCGATGGTCAGGTCATTTGCGCCGAGGCGGGCGGTGTCGAGCCGCAACAGCAAAAAGGGCTCGACGAATTTAAGCTCGCATATCGACGCAAATTTGGCATCGATTTACTCACTTACGCCCCGTATTCCTACGATGCGGTACAAACCATGGTCGACGCGATGCAACAGGCTGGCTCACCGGTTCCTGCAGTCTATTTGCCCTTGCTGGCAAAGATACAGCACAAGGGCATCACGGGTATGATCGCGTTCGATGCCAACGGCGATGTTCAGAATGGCGTACTCACGATCTATACCTTCCGTGCTGGAAAACGTGAACGCTTGACTGTGATGAAATAGTCTTGGGAATATAATCCTTTCGCATTTTTATCTGATAAGACGTTCCATGAAATGCTTATCGCTGGCAGATTTTGCATGCCGAAGCAGCGACGTACAAGCGTAGAATCTTAGTTTTATTTTCCGGAGCATCCCATGACTACAGATATTTCTTACCCGATGGAAGGTGGTTGTGATTGCCGGAAAATTCGCTATCAACTAGTGGCGAAGCCGCTGTTTGTGCATTGCTGTCACTGCCGCTGGTGCCAGCGCGAATCTGGTTCTGCGTTTGCGCTCAATGCAATGATCGAGGCTGATCAGGTAAGTTTACTCAATGGCGAACCCGAAATCATTAACACACCAACCGAGAGCGGCAAAGGGCAATATATATCGCGTTGCCCTGCATGCCGCATCGCGCTCTGGAGCACCTATGCTGGTGCCGGGCCGCACGTGCGCTTTGTCAGAGTTGGCACGCTCGATATGCCAGATCATCTGCCGCCAGATATCCATATATTTACCGAATCAAAACAGCCTTGGGTAATGTTGGCACCAGGTATTCCGGCGGTTGCTGTGTATTATTCACGCACTGAGTATTGGCCAGCAGAGAGTTTGCAGCGTCGCGACGATCTACTTAAGAAAATTGCCGCCTTGGAGAAGCCTGAATAACTTGTCACTGTTTTACAGAAGACGAAAAAATCAGCGTCTGACACAGGAGACACAAAGGAGTTTTAGCTTTTTAGAGATGGAACTTTTTAGCCCAGTAACATACTAAGGGAAGCGGCATAACCGTACCCCGTCATTTTCACCCCATCACTGTGAGATCTTATGCGCCTGTCCCCTACTCTTGTTCGGCTCGTTTCTTTGACTGCCCTTGCTGTCACTTCTATGACCAGCGCCGCTGAAGCACCATATGCGTTTGGCTCTACACCGGGCAAACTACCGAAGGATGTGATTCCACAAGAGTACACGGTGAATCTGATCCCTGATGTGACTAGCAAAACCTTTCGCGGGACAGAAAGCATCACGATTAAGGTGCTCCGCCCGACCTCGAAAATCGTGCTCAATCAGCTCGACCTGAATATCGACTCCGCGTCGCTTGCAGGCAAAGGCATGGCGGAACAGAAGTTGACGGCAGTTTTGGACCAAGACCAGCAAACCCTGACATTTAATTTGCCGGCGCCGATTAAGGCTGGTGAGTATGTACTGGCGATTAGCTACCGTGGTGTCATCAACCGCGATGCACACGGCATGTATTACGATAACTACCGCAGCGCCAAGGGCGAAAAGACCTTGATCGGCACAGAAATGGAACCGACCGATGCGCGACGTATGGTGCCAAGCTGGGATGAACCTTCTTTTCGCGCGCGCTTCAAGTTCTCGGCTGAATTGCCGATCAACTTTAAAGCCTACTCCAACATGCCCGTCGTCAAGGACGAGCAACTATCAAATAACATGCATCGTGTTAGTTTCGATCTGACACCAAAAATGCCTAGCTATCTGATGGTACTGGTGGCAGGTGAAATGGAACGCACCGCCAGCATGCATGATGGGGTTGAAATCGGTATCGTCACAACCGAAGGTAAGCAAGATTCGACCGCCCACGCCATGCAGTCCAGCAAAACCTTGCTGACGTATTACAACGATTATTTTGGCATTCGATATCCCTTGCCTAAGCTCGATCAGATCGCGGTGGCTGGCGGCTTTGGTGGTGCCATGGAAAACTGGGGCGGCATCGTCTACAACGAAAACACCATGCTGTTCGATCCAAAGAAGAGCCCGGATTCAACCAAACAACGCGCCTTCGGCATCATTGCTCACGAAATGGCGCATCAATGGTTTGGCGATCTGGTCACTATGGCGTGGTGGGATAACCTCTGGCTCAATGAAGGCTTTGCGTCTTGGATGGGGACTAAGGCAACAGATAAATTGAATCCCGACTGGCGAGTCAGGCTTAGCCAAAATGGTTCGCGTGAATATGCCATGAGCCTCGATGCACGAAAAAATTCACATGCGATTCAACGCAAGATTGAGAATGAATCACAGGCGAGCAGCGCTTTTGACGGCATTACTTACCAAAAAGGGCAAATGTTTTTAAACATGCTCGAATCGTATCTTGGTGAAGAAACCTTCCGCAAAGGTATCCGCTCTTACATGCAAAAACACCAGTATTCCAATACGACTACGGTCGATTTATGGCATGCATTGGACAAGGCATCTGGCAAACCCGTGGCAAAAATCGCCTCCGACTGGACTAGCCAGGCTGGCTTCCCGATTATCAAAGTAGATGCTGTATGCGAAGCAGGCAAACGCAAAATTACACTCGAACAAGAGCAATTTTTGCTCGACGACAAAGCGCCAAGTACCCGATTGTGGAACATCCCGGTACAAATTGGCACCGTCGGCGGCAAGGTAAATTACGTATTGCTGAGCAAACGTAGCACCGCCATTACTCAAGCTGATTGCAATGGCACATTGGTGATTGACCCGGATGCCGCTGGATATTTCCGCGTGCAATATTCCGCCTCCTTGTTTGCCGCTTTGAGCGAAAAATTAAACTCGCTTCCAGATACCACGCGTGCCAAACTGATCGGAGATACCTGGGCACAAGTCATCACAGACCGGTTGCCATTATCAAGTTATTTAGAGCTGTTAGCCAAAGATGGAAATGAACCCCGCCTGGCAGTCTGGAACATGTTCCTGGACGACCTTGGCAGCTTAGAGGCGTTCACCTTGGGAGAATCGATACGGCCACGTTTCGAGCAATTTGTCATCAATACCTTAAGACCAAAACTGCAAGAACTTGGCATGAATGAAAAAGCGAGCGACACAATTGAAGACCGTCAATTACGTTCACGATTGTCTAGCATACTGGTGGAAGTCAACGATGAAGTCGTATTAGCAGACGGCCGCGCACGGTATCAAGGTTTCTTGGCTGACCCGACCAGCGTGCCACCGTCACAACTTGGCTTAGTACTTGGCATTGCTGGTCGTGAAGCGAATCAAGCAACGTATGATAAGTTCAGCACACTGGCCGCCACATCAATTCGGGGCGAGGATAAATTCCGTTATTTTGGCGCTTTGACTTCTGCCAAAGATTCTGTACTCGCCAAACAAACTATGCAACTTGCCCTGGCCACCTTTTTGCCACCGGTATTGACCAACAGTGTTCTCAGCAGAGTTTCACGTGCGGGTCATATGGACATGGCATGGGCTTATGCCAAGCAAAACAAAGATACCGTCACCAAAGGCATGGATGCAAAAACTCTGGCTGACTCATTCTTTAGCATCGTTTCTGCTTCTAACAACACCGCTATGGCCGACGATGTCATCGCGTTCAGCAAGGCAAATTTACCAGCGGACTCTATGGTGGAAGCCGAACGGGTCGCGGCTGCGATTCGTACGCGTGCTGAGATTAAAGCCAAACTCATGCCGCAACTGGATAAGGCGTTGAAGTGATGGTTTGTTAACAAAGTAGGGTACAAAAAAAGGATGCCGAAGCATCCTTTTTTCTTCCATTCTCACTAAAGCGTCGATCAACATCGACCACTACGTTACTTAGCTTTTGCGGGCGAACTTGGTCGCGAGTTGTTGCAACTTCTCAGCTGTCTGGCGGGCAGTTTCTTCTGCCACTTTTGCCGCCAGCGCCGCTTCTTCGACAGCGCGTTGGGCTTTGCGTTGATCGGCTACTTTTTTGGCACGTTCGCGCAACACCGTAGTGGCGTGAGCACGATGTTCTGCCGTCACTTCTTCTGCTTGTTTACCTTCCAGATCAAAACGGTTCTTGGCTTTTTCCATGATCTTCAAATAGCGCAAAGAATTTGTGTGTATCCCCAATGCAACGCGCAAGCTCTTACGACTGAGTTCTGGATACAGTGCAAACAACTGTTTATCGATACCAATTGTGAGTGGCATGTATTCACGGAAAGCGAGGAACTTCTCCTGGAATTCTTTCAACAAAGCACGAGCTGATTGGCTTGAGTTGGGAACTGGGTTAGGAGCTGGGCTAGAAGCAGGACTTGGTACCGGGCTAGATTCGGAATTTGGCGTAATGCTGGACGTATTCATTGACGATGATCGGTTAATTTGTGGTTCAGGTCGGGAGAATATCACGGAGTGTTAGCTCTCGCGTCATTTTGACGCTCTCAACAACGTTTTAAATAGGACTTACGCAAAATTGCGCTGGCTAGGCGTGGAGCCGAAGGCAGTGCAATTGCACGACGAGGCGAACACAACAACGCCAGCGTCTGTTTTGCGTAAGTCCTATTAAAATCAATCATGGCAAAGTTGCCAGATTCAGCACCGCTTGACGGAGTGCCCTATGTAAGGCCATCACTTCGTCCTTTTGGGTATTTTTGTGTAGCCGAAACAACATCAAACCTTCGACTTGCGCCACGATAAGAACAGCACGTTGCATGGCTTGCTGGTCTGAAATGTCAGGTGACATGCCCTGTATCAATTTAAAGATCGATTTTCTTTCACGCACTAGCATTTTGTCCATCAAGGACGAAGCAAATGCATTACGCCCTGCAAGTGCCCAGATTTCAAAAAAAACACCATGCGTGACCGGATCATTCAACTCTTCGAGAAACATATCGATGGTGGAATTGAGCCGCTCGATGCGCGAGGCATGATCCATGGTGTTGGCGATATTATCAATTTTGCTCTGGAAGCTGTTCATGATGAAGACCAGCACGGCTTCAATCAACAGATCTTTGCTTTGGTAATAATGCTGGACATTACTCAGGCTCATGCCAAGTTCTGCCGCCAGCCGTCGCATCGACAGACCGGCATAACCTTCCGCGGCAAAAATCAGCCGTGCCGCCTGCAAGATTTGCTGGGCGCGCTCCTCACCTTTTTCAGTGGTGACAGAGGACTTATTTTTCAGGGAAGTTTGGACAGTTGTCGGCATGTATAAGAAGAAAAATGCAAAAATAGACAGCATCGAATTTCTAAATTATCCCACAGCTATTGACAAATAGGTCGACCGACCTATAATTTATGTTTGATAGGTCAGCGACCTACTTCTCTAAATAGCGTCCCGGGAGTTTGTGATGAGTTCAAAAGTATTTGTATCTGGCGTTGGCATGATCCCGTTCACCAAAGCCGGCACAGGCGCGTCGTATGATCAGATGGGTGCCGAAGCAGGCCGTATGGCATTGGCTGATGCCGGCATCAGCTACGATGAGATCGAGCAAGCCTATGCTGGCTACGTATATGGCGACTCGACTAGCGGGCAAAAGGCGCTGTATCAAATCGGCATGACCGGGATCCCTGTCATCAACGTCAACAATAACTGCTCTACCGGTTCTACCGCCTTGTTTCTGGCGCGCCAGGCGATTGCCAGCGGTGCTTTAGATTGCGTGCTGGTATTAGGTTTCGAGCAAATGAACCCGGGTGCCCTGGGTTCGATATTTCAGGATAGACCAAGCCCGTTTGATGCCTTTGATGCCGTGACCGATCAGCTGGTCGGCATGCCGCAGATCCCGCTGGCGCTGCGCTATTTTGGCGGCGCGGGTCTGGCGCACATGAAAAAATATGGCACGCCATTGGAAGCCTTCGCCAAGATCCGCGCCAAGGCCAGCCGCCACGCCGCGAATAATCCGCTGGCCCTGTTCAAACAGGTAGTCACGGCCGATGATGTCATGAATTCCAGCATGATCTGGCCAGGCGTGATGACCAAGCTGATGGCTTGCCCGCCGACCTGCGGTGCGGCGGCAGCGGTGCTGGTATCCGGGAGTTTCGCCAAAGCGCGGGGCCTGAATACTTCGGTGTATATCGCGGCACAGGCCATGACTACCGACAAACCCGGCACCTTCGATTCCGGCGACATGATGCAGCTGGTTGGCTACGACATGAGTAAGGAGGCGGCAGCCAAGGTGTATCAGGAAAGCGGGCTGGGGCCCGAAGATCTGGATGTGGTCGAACTGCACGATTGTTTCGCGCAGAACGAGCTGATCACTTATGAAGCCTTGGGGCTATGCCCGGAAGGCGGCGCCGACAAGTTTATCAACGATGGCGATAATACCTATGGCGGCAAAGTCGTGACCAATCCTTCCGGCGGCTTGCTGTCGAAGGGCCATCCTTTGGGTGCAACTGGTCTGGCGCAATGCTTCGAACTGACACATCAATTACGCGGCACTGCTGGCGCACGTCAGGTCGCCGGTGCGCAAGTTGGCTTGCAACACAATCTGGGCTTAGGCGGCGCTTGCGTAGTGACGATGTACCGCGCAGCATAATCGGAATAAAAGAGGCCTAGCCGCAGAGACGCAGAGGGCGCAGAGGAAAAACAAATAGAATTTCTCTGCGTCCTCTGCGCCTCTGCGGCGAGAGTTTTTCTTGATGCAATCGTCTGAATAGAAACGGAAAAATATGTCATATCAATCAAGCTGGATCACGCCGGAACTAGACAGCTTTCGCGATACCGTACGGCGCTTCATTGCGACTGAAATCACACCACATCAAGAGGCTTGGAAACAGCAACAGCATGTAGACCGCGCGGTATGGAATAAGGCTGGCGAGCTGGGTATTTTACTGGCCGACATCTCGGACGATTACGGCGGATCGGGCGGCAGTTTTGCGCATCAGTGCGTGGTGTTTGAAGAACTTTCATCGGCTGGCGACTCAAGTTTTGGCCTGCACGTGCACGCCATCGTTGCACACTATTTGCAGAATCAAGGCACCGCTGCGCAGAAAGAAAAATATCTGCCGCTGTTGGCTAGCGGTGAAATGGTGGCGGCGATTGCCATGTCAGAGCCAGGGGCAGGCTCAGATCTGAAAGGCATACGCAGCAGCGCTGTGCTTGATCCTGGCGATGGTGATGCCTACGTCCTGAACGGTTCCAAGACTTTCATTTCGAATGGCTATCTGGCCGACCTGATCGTGGTGGTGTGCAAAACCGACCCGGATGCCGGTGCGAAGGGTGTCTCCTTATTGCTGCTGGAAACCAAAGATTGCGCGGGGTTCAGAGTAGGGCGCATTCTCGAAAAAATCGGCCAAAAAGGCCAGGATACCTGCGAGCTGTTTTTCGATAATGTGCGCGTGCCCTTAGAAAATATTCTGGGTGGCGTCGAGGGTAAAGGCTTCATTCAATTGATGACTGAGCTACCGTATGAACGCACTATCCTAGGGGTCAGTGGTGTCGCGGCGATCGAACGTGCCTTGCGTCTGACAGTCGAGCATACCAAGGAGCGCAAAGCTTTCGGCCAGGCTCTGATAGAAATGCAAAATACCCGTTTTGTGCTGGCAGAAATCAAGACCGAAGCCACCATCGCCCGCACCTTCATTGATCGCTGCATCGTCGACATGATAGAAGGACGCATGGATGCCGAGTTGGCCTCGATGGCAAAATACTGGATCTCAGATTTGCAGTGCAAGGTCATCGATCAATGCCTGCAACTTTTTGGCGGCTATGGTTATATGCTGGAATATCCGATCGCGCAAATGTATGTCGATGCGCGGGTGCAAAAAATTTACGGCGGCGCCAACGAAATCATGAAGGAAATCATCGCCCGTTCACTCTAACCCGGAGCTAGTATGACAGGACCCTTAGCAGGAATTCGCGTAATAGAAATGGTCGGCCTGGGGCCTTGCCCGTTCGCGGCCATGATGTTGGCCGACATGGGTGCAGAAGTGATACGCATTGATAGAAAAACGCTCGCGGGTGCAGCTAATCCCTTCCCGATGCTGGGCACAAAATTTGATGTGATGGCGCGTGGCAGACGTTCATTAGCGCTAGACCTGAAACAGCCGGAAGCCGTCGAAATATTGCTACAATTAATAGAACAAGCCGATGTCTTAATCGAAGGATTTCGCCCCGGTGTGATGGAGCGTCTTGGCTTGGGGCCAGCGGTTTGTCTGGCACGCAATGCCAAGCTGGTGTATGGCCGCATCACTGGCTGGGGGCAAACTGGCCCGTTGGCACAAAGCGCTGGCCATGACATCAATTATCTCGCCCTAAGTGGCATGCTGCACGCAATCGGGCGCGCGGACTCGCCTCCGGCACCGCCGTTAAATCTGGTCGGTGATTTTGGTGGTGGCGCAATGATGTTAGCCTTCGGCGTTTTGTGTGCGTTGCTAGAAACAAAAAATTCAGGTAAAGGGCAAGTCGTTGACGCGGCAATGGTAGAAGGTTCGGCATTATTAGGCGCGATGATTTACGGCCTTAAAGCCTTTGGCTCCTGGAGCGATCAACGTGAAGCGAACCTGCTCGATGGCGGCGCACATTTTTACGATACCTATCGCTGCGCCGATGAAAAATACATTTCCATCGGTGCCATCGAGCCACAATTTTATGCGCTTCTTTTACGTCTGTGCAAGATCACTGATGCGGAATTTGACGATCAGATGAATGTGAATACATGGCCAGCACTCAGCGCAAAACTCAGCGCCATATTTAGCTCAAAATCACAAAAAGAATGGTGCAGTTTATTAGAAGGGAGTGATGTCTGTTTTGCGCCAGTATTAGATATGACAGAAGCCGCCCAACATCCGCATAACCAGGCACGCGGTACTTTTATTGAGATTGATGGCGTCAAGCAACCAGCACCAGCACCGCGATTTAGCCGTAGTAAGACAAAGCTTAATGTCGCTCCGGCCTCACCAGGGCAACATAGTGAAGCCGTCTTAAAAGACTGGAATATTTCAGAGCAAGTGATTGCAACACTGCTAGAAAGAAAGATAATTTAGTACCGCTTATCGCACCTAGTCGGTCTCAGATTGCAGCGCCTCTGCATCGCTTAAAAGTGACTGCACGGCACGATCAAATGCCGGTGCCGATTCGACCGTTCGGATTGAACCTTCGCGCAAACCCTTGATCAATGATTGATCGGAATACACCAGCGGCTTGGGATTATTTTCAAACATGAAAATGTACAGAATTTTTTTCTTGCTGATCCAATTCAATCTCGCCGATTTAAACTCACCGTCAGTCCAGCGTTCAACGCAAACACCGACGATCATCTGATCAAGCCAGTCTGTTTCAGTATCAAATTCTGGCATATCATCAGCGCCGAGTTCCAGACTGGCAGTAACTCCACGATCCGCCAAGGCTGCGGTAATCGCTGCGACTTCAACCTTTTTAGTAGCTGAATTTTCCGTCTCGTCATCGACAACTTCAGCCGCATTATCTGTGCTGATATCGGGCGTGACATGTAACGATGAAAAATGTTCACGCAGTTCTGTCAGTGATAAAACACTTTGCTTACTTTTCCCTGATATTCCGCGCAAAACATCCATGTGCATGACTACAAACTGATCCAGAGCTTGTTTGGACTCGTGCTCTGACAAATGAATCGACGCTAGTCCTAATTTTAACCAACTGACCAACTCTGGCAGTAGTCGCATCAGTTCACTACGTTCAGAAGATTTTTTTTCTTGCACACTCCATACCAAATCGGGAAGAGCATTTCTAAAGCGCAGGTGTTCCTTTAATTTATTATTCGCCGCCTCTTTACTCAAAACCCGTCGCCAGGTTTTTGTCAGAAACTCGCTGACACGCTGATCGAGCATCAAGGGTTCCAACAACTGTTGCAATGGAACGCCAAAGTGTTTTTTCTGAATGCTACTTTGTTCTGCCGCCTCCAGTGCATCAACACTTAAGGCAAATTTTGCATCAGTGTTGCGTAAATTTTCTGCAAGAAAGAGATCTAGCTCAGCAAGACACACCGAAAATAGCTCGACGTTGTCATTAAACTCCTGCAGAATTTTTGTGACTACTCGAGTCATTTCTTCCGATAACTTACAACCAATCGGTGTCGCCAAATCTAAGCCAACAGCAGATGAGCTCATACGGTTGAGCAGCACGCGCGCTGGATATTCTGCATTCTGCAGCATCTCTGGCGCCAGCATCGCGGCTTTTAGGAAAGGAATTTGCAGGCGCGCCAATTGCCCACGGACAGCCGCCGGAATTTGTTCATCCTCGAGTATGAATTCAAACAGCATCGCGACAACGTCGATAGTTGTACGCTCTTTTGCCGTAGTTTCACTGGCCGAAATTTGCTCGCTGACCGAAAATAACTGGTTTTGCGCAGGTAATTCTGTCTCATGGAAGACGTGAGTCTCCGCCGCGCTTTTTTGCATCTGAGTTAATTTTGCAATCAGCTCCATCGACTTGGCGAATACCACTTCGTTCGATAGCATCTGCATCGAACCACCCTGAGCGGATGACGCCATTGCCTCAAGACTCAATTCAGATCCTGAAACAATACCCGAGGGTTGATCAAACAGCCGCTTAACAAAACTCAGCAATTCCTCAGTGTGCCCAACATGGTCAGATGCAAATTGTTGGTCACTGCCATCATGACCATGGCCACGACTCATCGGGGTTTGCTGCGAGTAAGTCTGCATGCGTTGCAGACCCGATAAAATGCGTGGCTTAAACTGTGCATCCGGCGCGGCATCAGCATTATCGTCAATGCTAAGTTGGCGGAAAGCGCGTGATGGTCGTGCTGACAGCTTTGCCCTTACGCCATTCGCTTCAAACACATCTCTCACAGCAGAATAGTATTCCGCCAGGTGATGCGCCAACGCAGAAGCGAGAAACTCCAGCAGCATGGTAGAGACGGCGCGCTCTTGCACCATCTCATGCAAGACATCATACAAAGTCTTGGCGATCAGGAAGGGGCGAAACGGATTTTCACGCTCTTTAACATCAACTTGATCATGTAGCTGCGCGATGATAATGTTGATCTTGGTAATGTCAGCGTCGTCAGCCTTTCGCAGTCGCTGCAGCAAGCGATCTACCTCTATCTGTTCATGAACAATTTTCTCATCGATTAAGGTCAGTTCTAGCCCTGCAAACTGATCAATGGTAACGCGATCATCGTGATACATCGTCTGCATCGCTCTTTCAAGCAAGGCAGCGAAGACGGTTTCAATCCGCTTGAGAAAAAGCGTCTCGTCCTGTCGCAAAAACAAACGCGCTGCTGTGAGTGTTTTATCATTCTCGTCAGAAGGGCGACCATCCAGCGCTTTATTAACACTGTTAATGGCATCCTTGATCATCGGATGTGCCAGTGCCGTAAAGCGGAACAGTGCGCGCTCTTTGGCCAGTTGAATAACAGGATTAATAGTTCGCATAAACAATAAATTTAGACAATAGAACTGCGATTAGAGGGAAACGATGGGTAATCATAACTGATTGCCCGGCAACACAAATAACATGCGTAGCTTATTAGTGCAAAAACTCAAGCTCAATCGCTCTCACCATCACCGTCACCTTGATTAACAATTTTGCTGCGTTCGCCATCGACATCTGCTTTAAGTTTTGCTGCGTTGGACATAAAATGATCCAGACTATGATTTTTACTCACTCTAAGTGACGGCGAATACATCTCCCTCATATACAATTCATCCGTCAATTTGCCACTACGCTGGTAATTTGTCATTAGCATAAAAGCCGACCCCATGATAGCCAAGCCTATCGCCGTCACCAATGCGCGGCGCGCGGCACGTGGTTTGATCGTCGTCAGATGAAAATATACCATCGTGGCACCAAAAGCTATTGCGATGTGGCTACCATAGCGACTCAAAGTTTCCAGTGAAAAAGCAAATGCTACCAGACCACTCAAATGACCAAAAATTTCTAACACCACCATCCCGCATGCGGCGATAAAAACATGTCGGCCAAAGCGCGCGTGCCCGGCAAATAAGCGATTGGCAAAAGTCCATATGCCACTCCAGATCAAACCGACAGAAAGAATGCCGGCCATCGCCATCAGATAACGTACCGGGGCAAATTTATCGGTCTCTCCAGCCCAGATACTTGAGAATGCCATCAGACATATCATCAATATTCCTGTCAGCGCCGGCGGCAAACCTTCCCAGTTGTAGTTATTGGTATCGAATGCCTCTTCGTCGACAGCAAAATCAGTAGTGCGAATACGCAAACTGGTTTGCCCCAAACGCACCACACTATGGCCGTCGATCAGCACCTGAGTCTGGCGCTTACCCAAATGGAACAATCCATTTTTGCTAGCCAAATCGCGCAAACACAATTTGCCATCTTCCGTCACTTCCACGATCGCATGATGAGCCGCAGTGTGCACATCATCAAGAATAAAATCATTATCGTAAGCGCGCCCGATCTGTATAGGTAAATCAGCGACTTGATGACGATGTAATACCTCACCAGTACGCGAGAGTATCTCGATAAAAAAACCAGGCGTCATTATTTACTCCCTTTTGCAATTGAAGCAATAAAGAGACGAGAAACCCTTAAGCCATTTTCATAGGAAACGCCGTTGGTGTTAAGCCTGCTTTGCAAACGCATCAAGGCCTGATCAGTAGTGGAAGTGAGCAGCGTAAAGTCATACAGCCCGGCAAATTTTCGATAGGCCCGCACGCACATAATTGCGCGCATAGGAATATGTTCATTCGTTATAAACTCTTCGGTGCATGACGGCGGAGTAAGACGACGGTCCTTGTGACCGCCAGCAATTTGATTTTTAAACGCATTATTGAGCATTTGGGAAAAGCGAAAAGAATCTAAATCCTTGCTATGGCTAAAGCGATGTTGAATCGACACATGGCCGGTTTGCAATTGATCAGAAACATAAATTGCCGATTCCATCTGACAATTCACCTGATCCACAGTGTAAGAACTTTCAGCCTTTGCATCAGAGCGCCCCCAGCAACGCACTTGCTCAGATTCTCTGACTGGTACCTGATATTGTCCAAGCGTCTTTTGTGCCAAAGGAATTTCCAGCAACTTGTTAATCATCACGTTCTGATGCGAGATCAGTTGTTGCCCGACCTCGGCGTTAAAATCTTTCGGTGTTTTTTTATGTTGCGCCTGTTGCTGGTTCACCCGATTGAGCAACTCAACTACAAATTTAGCAGGCACTAAAAAACTGACTAGCTCGCCGTCGGTACGTTTGGCGACGTTGACGCCGGCAATTTTTCCGTCCCCGGTCACATTTGGTCCGCCGCTCATGCCGGCGTTGATCGGCCCGGTAAACATAAATTGATCATAAAATGCACGTCCGATGATGCCGTTGTAGGCACCTTCCGAAATGGCGAAACCCAGATCCAAAGGATTGCCGAGCGAGTATAAATATTGCCCTTGATTCAATGGCGACAATTAAGCGACCTGGTCGGGAATTTGAAAAAAGCCTGTCCCTTTTCGACTCACCCGCACCACCGCCAGATCATGCAAGACATCGACTGCCAGCAATTCAACACTGCCACGTTGACCATTGGTATCCACAAATTCGCCTACGTAAATATCCGGTTCCAGTGCAATCTGCGACATCACGTGGTAATTGGTGACAACCAGATCGCTGGTACCAATCATAAAACCAGAACCTACGGATGATTGGGTACGACCATTTTTAAGTAATACGCGTACCTGCAATAAATCATTTTTTGCAGCGGAATACAGTTTTTGCGCCGACGACGAAGGCGCGACTATTGCGCTTTGTTCTGCTGCGGAACCCGCAGCAACTGGGGCAACCGGCACGGCTGTTGCAGGTACAGCTGATGCTGCAACAGCTAGATGACTAAGGCAAGCAAGGAGTAGCGCGGGAATGCTCAATTTCATGCAAAACTTTCCGAAAACAAGAGGTCGATGCTGAATTTATTGTGGATCAAAGGGCGATTTGACGAAAACACAAGAAGCATAAACGATTTTGCTAATATCGAACATTCGAATTCCTTCATCGCTAGCGAAACATTCTTCATTTGCATCCGGCAATTTCTGTAATATAGACTAAAGCGTAGTGGCAGAATACGATCATACTCATCACTAATTAAAGACTTAATTCAATGAAACTTGACGTTCGCACTATTATGTTCGTAATTATCATTGGCGGATTGCTGATGAGCGCCGGCCTATTTTCGGTGTCACGCGGCTACCTGGGGCAAGTGCGTGGGGTTTTTCGTTGGGCGGTAGCCACGTTAATTCAGGTCTTAGGGTGGATTATCGTTGGCGTCTTGCGCGGCGTATTGCCAGACGTGGTATCGATCGTACTTGGTAACGGTTTGATTCAGCTGTCGTTTGCCATGTACTTTTTAATTCTGGCCGACTTCAATCATCGATCTGTGCGGGCGGAATTTGTCTATGCTGGCGTAGCTGTTGTCTGCGCACTGTTATTTTATTTCTCAGCGATCAATCCGGATCTGACAACGCGCAATATCATTATCTCGATCAGTGTTGCTGCGTTAACTTTGGCGAGTGCGTATATCTTGTTGTTAAAACGTGCCACCCGCCTTGCCAGCCACACATTCATGCTCAGTTTATTTGCTTTGTCTGGTAGCTTCATGTTATTTCGCGCGGTTTATTATTTTGTAGTAGATCAAAGTACCGGAGAATATGCCTTTGCATCAAGCACCATCAACAATGTGTCGTATCTGGTTTTTTATATTTTTTCTTCAATGTTCACATTCGGCTTCATCTTGATGTGCAATGAGTACATTATTTTTCAACAAAAAAAGACTCAGGAAGAATTAAAATCAGGCCACCAATTACTAACAAAATTATTAGCACAAGTACCTGGTGCGATTTACCAGTATCAGCTATTTCCCGATGGTCGCATGGCATTTCCATTCGCCAGTCAGGGAATACAAAATATCTATGAAGTCACACCCGAGCAAGTTCGTGACAACGCGCAATTAGTTTTTGCTCATTTGCACCCGGATGACACCGAGGCGGTGTTGGAATCGATTCAAGTCTCTGCCCGCACCATGCAACCATGGCATCTGGAGTACCGTGTCGTTTTACCGAAACAAGGGCTGCGTTGGCGATTAGGGCAAGCCCAGCCAGAAAAATTGGCCGATGGCAGTATCTTGTGGCACGGCTTCATCTCCGATATCACAGAAAGGGCGCTGGCAGAAGCAAAGCACAAGTTACTTGAGGATGAACTCCGCGTCAGCTACACCTCGCTTACTTTCAACGAAAACCGCTTGCGGCGCCTGATGAATTCTAGCCTGATTGGAATAGTTCAAGGAGATACTTCCGGTCGTTTGAAAGAAGCCAACGATGTCTTATTGCACATGATAGGGGAACAAAGACAAACCTTGATTGACGGCACACTTAATTGGTTCAATCTAACCCCTGCATCAGCCACTACACAACACTTGCAAACCGTAAGAGATGTAGTACGAAATGAAGTAATTGCGCCTTTCGAATGTGAGATACAAAATAAAAACGGAAGCCTCATACCGATTATGCTGGGCTTGTCGAAACTCGAAGGTAGCAAAGATGAGTGGGTCGGTTTTGTCTTAGATTTACGTGAACAAAAACGCATAGACAAACTCAAATCCGAATTCATTTCTGTGGTGAGCCACGAATTGCGCACACCACTGACGTCGATTAAAGGATCTCTGGGATTACTCGAAGGTGGTGTAGTAGGCGAGCTGCCTCCAACGGCCTTAAAGCTCATTAAAATCGCACACAAAAACAGCTTGCGACTGGTGAATTTAGTCAACGATATTCTCGACATGGAGAAACTCGCGTCCGGCAAGATGAACATGAATCTTCAAAGCGTCGATTTAGTTCATCTGGCAAGACAGGCGATAGAAGCGAGCGCAGGTTACGCCATCAGCTTTAATGTGCGTTATCAGCTTGGTCTGCATCCTGAACACGCGGTTGTCACTGCCGATGCGGATCGATTAATGCAGGTGTTTGCCAATTTATTATCCAACGCTGCCAAATTTTCACCTCTCGGTGACATCGTTGAAGTGCGCATTATTTCTCAAGCTGATCAATTCCTGCTCGAGATTGAAGACCATGGCAGCGGAATCCCGCTAGAATTTCGTGAGCGTATTTTTGGTAAATTTGCACAAGCCGATGGCACCACAACGCGCCAACTAGAAGGAGCGGGATTAGGCTTAAATATTACTAAAGCGCTCATCGAAAACATGCACGGTGAAATCGGCTTCAGATCAGAAGAAAATATTGCCACCGTGTTTTGGTTCGCACTTCCAGTATCTCAAGAACATACATAATTTGGTGTTCTTTCAGGTAAACTTTCTACAACCAGCCGGGCCGCATTTGCACTGCTATTTTCTGATTCATTCTCTCAATCTTCAACATATGTTTCTATCTACCCAGAGACCAATTTTGCTTAAAAAATTACTACTTCCTATCAGCGTTTTGACGCTGAGCATATGGGCGCAACAGGCGCAAGCCGATGAAGGGCAATGGCAACCACATCAATTGCCACAACTTAAGAACGAATTAAAACGCATCGGCATCACGATTCCCGCCGAAAAATTAGCCGATCTCGGCAAACACCCGATGAGTGCGATGGCTTCATTGGGCGGCTGTTCTGCTTCTTTTGTATCGAATGCCGGCCTCGCCGTAACCAATCATCATTGTGCGTATGCTGCGATACAACGTAATTCCAGCGCGACACGCAACTTGATCGCCGACGGTTTTCTGGCAAAAACGCGCGCTGAAGAATTGCCCGCTGGTGCCAGCGAACGCATCTATATCACCGATAAAGTCGAGACAGTCACTGCGCGCGTGACAGGTGGTTTGAGCGCCGGATTATCTGGTCGGGAACGCCATGAGTTAATTCAAAACCGCATCAAGGCATTGATTTTTGAATGCGAACAAGATAAAGCTTATCGCTGCTCGGTACCGAGCTTTCATCGCGGCCTGGAGTACTACAGAATTCGCCAGCTGATGATACGCGACGTGCGTTTAGTGTATGCACCGTCGGAAAAAATTGGTAATTTTGGGGGTGATATCGATAATTTCGAATGGCCGCGCCATACCGGAGATTTTTCTTTTCTGCGCGCCTATGTCGGCAAAGACGGTCGGCCGGCAGATCCGTCGCCAGACAACGTGCCGTATCAATCAAAAGACTTTTTGCAAATCTCTGCCGAAGGCTTGAAAGCAGGTGATCCGATTCTTTTAGCAGGCTACCCTGGTCGTACCAGCCGCTACAAATTACCGGTAGAAATCCGCAATGCCCGTGATGTGAGTTACCCGCGCCGGGTGGCTGAATCGCAAGCCGATCTCAACGAAATTGCCAAAGCGACGCAGGGCAACCCGGAATCTGCAGTGCGCTATGCCAGCGTAGTGAAGGGCATCAACAATGGCATGAAAAAATCGCAGGGCTTGCTCGATGGTTTTGCCCGCAAAGATATCGCCGCCATCAAAGATGTGCAATCCGCCGAATTTCGCCAGTGGTTTGCGCAACATAGCCCCGACACGGCCTTACTCGATGAACTAGAGCAAGTCATCGCTGCCGATATGGCATTAACAGAACAAGAGTTTGCCTTCTCGGTTGCATTACATAGCGATATGTTGCGCAGTGCACGCAGTTTGTATCGCCTGGCAATCGAACACAAAAAACCGGATGCCGAACGCGAATCTGGTTATCAGGAACGTGACGTCTCTTTCATCAAGGCGCGCCTCTCACGGCTGGAACAATCCTTCGTTAGCAATGTCGATCAGGCGCGCTGGCAAGCAGCGCTGCAACGCTATCTGCAAATGCCCGCTGCGATGCATCCGGCAGGTTTAGATGCGCTGTTACCTGCTGTTCCGGCTATCGCCAATCTTTACACACAAACTAAACTCACAGCCACGGCACAGCGTTTATCTTGGGTAGAAAAAAGCGCCGACAGCATGGCGCAATCGGATGATGCCTTCCTGAACCTGGCCATCAAGCTGTATCCGGTAGCGGACAATCTGGAAAAAAGCCGTAAGGAAATCGATGGCAATCTGGAGCGCATTATCCCGCGCTATATGCAGGCATTAATCGATTGGAAAAAATCTCTGGGCAAACCAGTCTATGCCGATGCCAACTCCACCTTGCGCGTTACCTTCGGCACGGTCGCTGCATATTCACCAAGAGACGGCATCAGCAAGGGGCCATTTACCACGGTTAATGGCATAGTCGAAAAAAGCACGAAAGAGGCGCCTTTCATCACGCCACCAGCCTTGCTCGATGCAGTCAAGGCGCAACGCTTTGGCGTGTATCGTGATGCGGTGCTTGGCACTGTGCCGGTGAATTTTTTGTCCAGCGCCGATACCACGGGCGGTAATTCTGGCTCAGCGGTGATGAATAAACGCGGCGAGCTGGTGGGTCTTAATTTTGATTCCACTTACGAGTCCGTCACCAAAGACTGGTACTTTGATACTGCAATAACGCGTGCCATCCATCTTGATATCCGCTACATGTTATGGGTGATGCAAGAGATTGATCATGCCGATAATTTGTTGAAAGAAATGACGATCAAATATCCGCGTTAGACTTTTTCTGCCACGATCATGCCCATCTCGGACAAGACTTCATGCGCAGAACGGAAAGCATCTACCGCCAGCGGCATGCCGCAATAGACGCTGGCGTGTAGTAAGACTTCCTGAATTTCCAGCATGCTGGCACCGTTGTTGACGGCACCGCGCACATGGCCGCGCAACTCGTGCGCGCGGCCCAAGGCAGTGAGCATGGAAAGGGTAAGCAAGCTACGGGTTTTAAGATCGAGGCCATCCCGACACCAGGTAGTGCCCCAGGCATTACGCGTGATAAATTCTTGCAACGGAGCAGTGAAAGCATCGACATTACCCAATGCCTTCTCAACAAAGGCCTCGCCCATCACCTGTTTGCGTATGCGCAAGCCATCTTCAAATTGCTGATCCATATTACCCGCCCTTTGCTCTGACTAAATGACCATCCTAGCCAGATCAAGTTGCAGGGTCAAGGCAGGGTTAATAGGCTAGCATTTTTACTAGCAAACCAACCACCGCGCAGACAGCTATCACCAACATCACATTAGCTTTGTAGCGCAGCAAGGCAATCGCTGCAGCCAAGGCGATTAGTGCCGCAAGTGGATCAAAGGCGCCAGCCCAGCCAGTCGGCCACAATACGTGGTAAGCGAAGAACAGCGCCAGATTCAAAATTACACCGACCACGGCAGCCGTAATTGCCGTCAAGGGCGCGGTAAATTTCAGATCATTGTGGGTCGATTCCACCAAAGGCCCACCGGCTAGAATAAAAATAAATGAAGGCAGAAAAGTAAACCAGGTCACAACAATAGCCGCTACCGCTCCGGCCAGAAATAACTGATCCACGCCAAACGTTGCCTTCACATAGGCTCCGACAAACGCGACGAAAGCGACCACCATAATTAAAGGGCCAGGCGTGGTTTCACCGAGCGCCAGACCATCGATCATCTGGGTCGGAGTCAGCCAGCCATAATAGCCCACCGCACCCTGATACACATACGGCAGCACCGCGTAAGCACCGCCAAAAGTCAGAAGTGCGGCCTTGGTAAAAAACCAGGCCATTTGTGTAATCGTATGATCCCAGCCAAGCAGACTCAGCAAAGCCGCCATCGGTAGCAACCAAAGTATCACACCGACCAACAGCACCTGAGTCAGGCGCCACCAGCTAAAGCGTGCATGCACCGGGCTAGGCGTATCGTCATCGATCAGCGCTGCACCAAACGACTTCTCGCTGGCACTGTGCGTGCCACCGGTTTTGAATTGCTCCGGCTTGACGCGCCCGCCGATATAGCCCAATCCAGCAGCCACGGCAACGATGAGCGGAAACGGTAGGTTCAAGATAAAAATTGCGCCAAACGAAGCTGCCGCAATGCCCCACAAATAAGCATTTTTAAGCGCGCGACTACCGATGCGATGCACCGCCTGCAGCACGATGGCAGTCACGGCCGGTTTAATTCCATAGAACAAACCGAGCATCAAAGGCACATCACCAAAGGCGATATACAACCACGACAGAACGATCAAAATCAGCAAAGAGGGCAAGACAAACAAAACCCCTGCCACCACTCCGCCACGCGTCTTATGCATCAGCCAGCCGATATAAGTCGCCAGCTGTTGCGCCTCTGGCCCGGGCAGCAGCATGCAATAATTGAGCGCATGCAAAAAGCGCCGCTCAGAAATC
>JANYFV010000030.1 GCA_025359635.1 Undibacterium sp.
GAAGGAGATTAACGAATGAAACACATGACATTAAGTGTAGTTGACGTAAAGAAATTCTTAAAGATGGCCTCATGCTAGACAGCGAAGAATTAGGTTTGAGGACATACCGGCCACACACCAACTTTTTCCCAGTCAGCCAAGGAAATGTGGGGCAAATCTTTGAATAAAGAAGAAACCAACATGAAAAGGTGGATATTGCATTAAATTAACATGCCGTGGGTCTGTAGGTGAACAAGTCCTTGCAGCTATGCGTCGGCTTAATATGAATACCTTGCCAGCTGATCGTGAGGCGAATATGGCTGCGGTAAAAAGTATGTTTGGAATACGTCACAAGTAGGCGTGCGACTAAGTTTCACCCTGATTACGGTTGTTTGGTCGTCGGTGGACTTGGTTGTAATCTAAATTTTTCGGAAGTTTCCCGATGTCGCAATTGATCCTCAGTGGATAAATAGAGCGAGGTGGTTTTAATTGAGTCGTGCCTCGCGTTGTCTCGTATCGTTAAAATATCCATGCCTGCCATCGCCTGATGGGTCAATGATGTATGTCTAATCCAATGGGTTGTTGCATCGTTGAGGCGTACAGCGATCTCAGAGAGCCCCTGTTCTTCTGCCGCCTTGCCCGCAGACACCATAATGTGTTTGACAATGCGATAGATCATATTAGGGGATAGGCACTCCCCAGTTGTATCGGCAATCCTAAAAATGAGGGGACTCTGTTCATTGGGAGAAGGCAAAGGCGACAGATGGTAATGCACACGATAAGCACTAATCCATGTCATCAATTCATTGGTGATGGGAATATTGGCTTCTTTATTTCCTTTACCTACGACGTTCCACCACCAGTTGCCAAACTCATCTTGCTCGAGATCGCCCATACGCGCTTGCGCAATATCGGCGAGTCGTGCAGCGGTCAGGTACAGGATACTGATCAATACCTGGTTACGAATTTTTTCCTGTCTTTGCCGGTTGCTCTCTTCCGGCTGGGCGCTTAACCAGGTGAGCACAAATTGCCAGGCGGCGGTTCTCAAATAGCGTTTGGGCTTTTTTGATAGACTCGATCGTGGGGTGCGTAAAATCGACATCGGGTTACCGCTGAGGTAACGCGCACTCACTAGCCAGGTCATCATGGTGTTAAGGATACTCTTGGCTTGTTTTACGCTGGCGGGAGTTAATGCACGTCGAAACGGCGTCCAGGACGAAGAGCCTCGTTTGCTGCGGTCTGTCCCTATCCAATGTTCTGGCGGATTTTCCAGAAAATCGAAATAAGCTTCAAAGTCATCGGCCAGCAAACTCGACATCGCCTTGCGTCGTTCCAATACCGCCCACAAGAGTAACCTTAAGGCTTCCTTTTTATAGGATCTGTATGTGTGTACCTGCTTCTCATAAGCACGAAGCCAGTCTTGAATAGCTTCTGAATCATTCCGGGCACCAGTCCATTGTACGACAGTGGCGCGATTGATACCATTGGAGCCGTCGAGCTCTTGCGGGACTTGCTCCCCTTCCCAGGCAGTAGGCAGAAATGACGTAATGGCTGTTGGCATGTCCATGGTGAGTTCGCCTTTGAAATTCATTGGTACCTTGAATGCTGTATATTTAATCAGTCTAAACTGCATAATAGAAATGTACAAGTGCATGTCAGAGCAACAACACTGCAGGCAAAACTGACTAAAGTATGATAAGGTAACACCTATCAATTACTTAGGAGGGTGCATCATGACACGGCCACATATCGGTGCCAAGACCGTCTCCGTCAAACTCGATTCGGATATCCGTGACCGTGTTGACAACTTGGCTCAAGCGCGTCACCGCTCAGCACATTGGGTGATGCGCGAGGCGATTAGCCAGTACGTTGATCGCGAAGAAAAACACGAAGCCTTTCGGCAAGACACGATCAAGGCTTGGGAGGAATATCAAGAAACAGGATTGCACGCGAGCGCCGCCGAGGTTAATACATGGCTTGCCAGTTGGGGCACTGAAAACGAATTAGCTGAACCCCTATGCCACAAGTGATCTATGCGCCTGGCGCAATCGGTGACCTGAAACGCTTGAGGGAATTCTTACGGCCAAAAAGTCCGATTGCCGCTAAGAGAGCCGCCGAAACGATCATGACAGCATTGCACGTGCTTGGCCTTCAACCTCAGATTGGACGACCCGTAGAAAACATGCCAGACCAGTACCGGGAATGGCTGATTGATTTTGGTGATAGTGGTTATGTGGTGCGTTATCGTTTCGACGGCGAGGCCGTCGTTATTCTGGCCGTGCGGCATCAAAAGGAAGTTGGTTATTGAACGGCGCCAACTAGGGGTGATAACCCCAACGGACTACAATTCTAGATGCCTTGGTTTTCTCTTGTGAACAACCGAGTTTGTAGGAGACTTGTTGGTTTTGTCGCATTAAGTTTTAAGTTGTGACATCAGAGATGCTGACCGCTTTTAAAAAAACGACGACACGACATGCTTGATACGGAACGAATGCGATTTCCATTGGATGCTATATTGGTTTGTCGTGGATCTGGCAACTCTGTAAAGTACGGTAGGGGATTCGGTAGCATAGGTCTGACCAAAAGGGAAACATGCTGTTTACACCATCCGGCAAAAGTTTACAAGGACCTTGAAGCGCAATTGCCCTGCTACAATGACCATGGTGTTTCGCGTAAAGGATGCCTCCGTGTTAGACCAGATCAAGACAGGCGACAAAATCATTTTTTTTGCTGAAAGGATCAATGGGTAATCAACGGTGACGCAACTTGAAGTAAAGAATTAAGCTTCTGAAATCGCCAATTCGTGGCAACCTGAGTTGGAACAAGCACAAGGACATTCAATGAATACACCATCACTATAATGCCAGCACTGCGGCACCGCATGCGGCACTGGTTTGTATGTGCGCCTGGGAGACGCGGTATGTGCGAGAACTGCAGACTGGATCAGCTACGTTCGTCCTGTGAACCAACAGCGGCGAGCGATATTTATTCAAAGTTTGCCGAAACTTTGGCGGCAACGCTCGATTTGCGCGAATACGAAACCGGCCAGCATTCCAAGCGTGTCGCCTGTCACACCCAGGTGTTGGCCAAACGGTTTATCAATGACCAGGATGAACTCAAACAAATCTATTGGGGATCGCTGCTGCATGACATTGGCAAGATCGGTATTCCCGATGCGATCCTGTTGAAGCAAGGTTCGCTCGATGCGGACGAATGGGTCATCATGAAAACGCATGCGGAAAAAGGCTACCAGCTCGTTGCCACAATCCCGGGCATGAACATGGCCGCCGAGCTGGTGTGGAGCCACGAAGAACGCTTTGATGGCACCGGCTATCCGCGAGGTTTGTCGGGAAACGCCATTCCATTCGGCGCGCGGCTATTTGCCGTGATCGATACACTCGATGCGATGACATCGGAGCGGTCGTATCGCAAGGGCTTGAGTTTTGATGCTGCAAAACTGGAAATATCCCGTATGTCCGGTAGCCAGTTTGACCCAGTCGCCGTCGAAGCCTTTGCCGCTGAAGAAACGCTGTTACGGGAAATGGTCGAGATGAAGTGCATTCAGCCCAATCTTCCGTAATGCAAGCCGAGCCAGGCAATCCTGGATTCTTTTAAAACACGCGAAGCTTGCCTTCGATAGCGCGCAGCGACAGTTCGTCAATACTGTCCAACTGCATGCAAACAATCTGCTTCACTTTGTTTTTGATTGCTGTCGTCAGTGCGCCATCCTACACAATTTCCACGCTGACCAACTGGGGCTGATCCACCGAATTCTTGCCGGCGGCCGCTTCCAGCAACATGACGCGACTTGGTGTGATCAAGCCGTTGACCCGATTGCCACGTCCTACTTGCCCATCTTCACCATACCCGCCTTCCTTATCCAGCGTATTGATGCGGACTTCGTTCTTGGCTCCAATGTGGTTCAACACATGCGGCACCACTTGCTGCTTGATCGAGAAATAAGCATCAGCATTGTGCACATGACGATCAACGAAGGCCAGCGCGATCGTAAATGCCATCATTTTATCGATCCGTCTGCCCATGATTTTGAAATCGTCGCTGGCTGCCAGAAAAGTCGAACGGAATGCGGCTGATTGCAATAATTCGGCGATGTGCAACACACTTTGTTCCAGCCGCGACAGCGGGGCGAAACCGACGCTAAAGGATGTGTCGTTGGCAATCGCGACGGCTGCGCTACGCGTAAATACCTGTTGCAAATTCGGGCTGCCATCGCGCACCGCAATCTCGACCTGAAACAAATCCGCAGGCACGCGCAAATGCTTAGCGAGATACATTTTCGCAGCTGCAGTGATCACGGCTTGCACGTCTTTCGAAGACGGATTGTGGGAATGAAACGGGGGAAAGCATAGAGCAGAACGAGGCAGATGCGCATTCCCGATCTACATGGTTAATTGGTATTAAGTTGCCGCATGACAGTTTGGTATATTTGACGTAGATCAAGTGCGTCTCCCACTGATGCGTGTATGGTTCAAGCAAGTGCAATACATACGGAAGGAAGGGTCGATGACACGGCAAGTTCTGGTAGTGGAAGACCATCAGGATATTCGCAATCTTGTCGCCTTGCATTTGCGAGACATGGATTGTCAGGTGACTGTGGCAGAAGATGGCACAGGCGGATTGGCACACGCAAAAAATCAGCCTTACGATTTGATTGTGCTGGATTGGATGTTGCCTGGCGTCAGCGGCCTCGATATTTGCCGTGACGTACGCCGACGTGGTGACCACACGCCGATTCTGATGTTGACCGCCAATTCGATGGAGAACGACCGGGTGACAGGACTTGATGCCGGTGCGGACGATTACGTGACCAAGCCATTTAGTGTGCCGGAATTCCTGGCGCGCGTTCGCGCCATTTTTCGGCGCAACGAAACATGGCATGACACTGGCGCATCGAGCTTACCGCAGGGCACACTGCATCTCCGGGATTTATCCATCAATATGGGACAACGGTTGGTGCATCTCGGCGCGAAGCAAGTCGATTTGACGGCGAAAGAGTTCGACCTGCTACTTTACCTCGCGCATCATCCGGGGCAGGTTTTTACCAGACAACAATTGCTCAATGCGGTATGGGGCGACGGCTTCGACGGCTATGAACATACAGTCAATTCCCACATTAACAGGCTGCGCGCCAAAATCGAAAAGAATCCAGCCGAACCAGACTATATTGTGACGGTATGGGGTGTCGGCTATAAGATGCCAGATTATCGTTTTCACTGAAATATTGAGATAGGCGGCTTGCGTGCTCAACACCATTTTCCGCAAACTGGTCGTCGTGTTGCTCTTGTTCGGTTTCTTGATGTGCTTGATTTTCGGGATGATCATGCGCTATTCGCATGATGTCTACCATCAGGAATCGCAGCAAAAATTTCATGTCGACATGGCAACCCGTTTCGCCACATTGGCCGGTTGGACATCTTCTGGCTGGACTGATCCAAAGGGTGTGGCGATCGCGTTTGCCAAACTGGTCGCCGCGAACCCGCAATATCATGTATTCATTCTTGATCGGGATGGCCTGGTGTTGTCGCATTATCCTGAGAACGTACGATTGAACGCGAATCACATTTCTCTGCGGCCGATTAACAAGATTTTGCAACCTGCAGCGCACCTGCCGATCCTTGGCGACGATCCCGTTGGTACGAGGGGGCCGGAGATTTTCTCGGTAGCACGGCTGCAGGGAAACAGCAGGCCTGAGCAATATTTGTACGTCACACTACTTAGCGAAGAACATGCCGAGTCCGCCGAAGGCCTGCGTCTGGCTTACATTACACGCGAAGGCATATGGCTGATCGCCGCGAGTTTGATACTGGCACTGGGTGGGGGATTGCTGTCCTTGCATTTTGTGGTGCGTCCGCTCAAGCAACTTGCCGCAACGATGGATGGATTTCGGGAAAACCACTTCAAAGACGATGTAATCTACAGCAAAAAACCAGTGCCATCAGGCGACGAAATCGACACGCTCACCGCTACCTTCTATCGGATGGCGGAACAGATGCAAGCGCAAATGCGTGAGATCGAGCAAGCCGATGCAAGTCGCCGCGAATTCATCGCCAATGTGTCGCATGACCTGCGCACCCCTCTCTCTTCGATTCGAGGATATCTAGACACCCTGTCGCTCAAAAATGCTGTGCTGACACCGGAAGAACGTCAGCAATATCTGCACATTGCATTGAACCAGGCCAAGTCTCTGAGTCAGCTGATCGATACCTTGTTTTATCTGGCAAAACTGGATTCCGGTCAAATTGCATTACAACCGGAGCAGTTCAGGATTGACGAAATGGCGCAAGACGTTGTGCAAAAATTCGCACTCCAGGCGCATAACAAGAAAATCCGCTTAATCGCCGAAGCGCATGGCAGCTTGCCGTTTGTGTGTGCCGATATAGGTTTGATTGAACGGGCCTTGAGCAACCTGATCGATAACGCCTTGCGCCATACGCCGGTAGGTGGATCTGTGCAGCTATGTTTGCAGCATATCGATGACAAAATATGGGTATCGGTGATAGATAGCGGTAATGGAATAGCCGCAGCGGATCTGCCGCACGTCTTCGAGCGTTTTTATCGCGGCGACAGTGCGCGCGGTGAGTCGGCAATCAATGCTGGTCTCGGCCTGTCCATCGTGCATCGTATCTTTGACATGCATGGCGAGGTCGTGCAAGCGTCCAATACCACTGAACAAGGCGCACTGTTCCGATTTTCGTTGCGTAGTGTGAACAATGACGACACGCCATGCACTCCGGAACAGTTTCCGGCATAGCAGTTGTTCCTCCGCGCGCATTCTTGCGTACTCGCATATTTTCTCCTTCGTGATAATTCCGTGACTTTTTTCTTTTAGTCTGTGACGCATGCAGGTGAAAAACGTTGATCGTCTGACCACCTACCGATCGGTGCGTTGGGGTTTCATTGAAAACATAGGAGTTTGTAATGAGCCGTTGGCTTTGGATATGTCCGATTCTGCTGGTGTTATTGAGCGTGGCCATTTTCTTGTATTGGGGATGGAGTTGGACAACCGTCGGATTGGTTGCATTAGTCATGGTTTGCCCTGCCACCATGATCTGGGGCGCTGCGCAGATCCATAAAACACCTGTCAACGACACGAAAAAGGATGTGAAGCACGTTGTAGGAAAACGATCATGATTGTCAAACTATTTCGCATAGTCAGCGTGTTGATTTTTACCTATGTCTCCGCATTTGCCTGGAGCGCTGACACTACCGAACACAAGACTACGGGCGGTATCGATGTGTTTTACCGCGTGATATTTGAATATCTGCATGGCACACTAGCCAGCACAAACAGGAGAGGAACATGATGGACGAACATGAACATGAACATGATCACGAACACAATCGCACCCAAAGGACGCTATCCGTATCAAAACTAGTGCTCGTCGGATTTCTGATCATCGCCGCCTATTTTTTGTTCACGGAACACCGCGCTCACATGATTGCATTCCTGCCTTTTATATTTCTGCTGGCTTGCCCTCTGATGCATATCTTCATGCATGGAGGCCATGGAAGACATGATCACGACAAGCACGACAAGCACGACAGCGACAATAAAAAAGGAGGCGCATGATGCACGATACTGCACCAGGCTATGGACTTTGGTCGCTGGTCATTATCAATTCGGCGATATTCATTATTTTCGCATTCAGCTTTGCCAAGCCGCAAAGCGCACGCGACTGGCGTTCCTTTGGCGCTTTTTCCGCCTTTCTGGTCGCACTGTTCACAGAAATGTACGGCTTTCCATTAACAATTTATTTGTTGTTGCCATGGCTTACCAAACAGTTTCCGGGCGTCGATTGGTTATCTCACGATGCGGGTCATTTGCTGGAGATGATGTTCGGTTGGAAAGCGAATCCCCATTTCGGACCATTTCACATACTGAGCAACATCTTTATTTTTGGTGGTTTCCTTTTATTGTCGTCCGCATGGCGTGTGTTGTACAAAGCACAGAGCGAACAACGACTTGCAACGCAAGGATGGTATGCACGCATGCGGCATCCGCAATATGTCGCGTTCATCCTGATCATGTTCGGTTTCCTGCTGCAGTGGCCGACACTGATCACGCTGATCATGTTTCCAATTCTGGCGTTTATGTACGTACGCTTGGCGATTCGTGAAGAAAAAGATGCACTGGCCGGGTTTGGTGAGGCATACCGTCAGTATGCGGCGCATACGCCGGGATTCCTCCCTAAATGGGGCGATATAGAACCGCATGCTCGTCGCTGACTGAATTTTTATCCGACGCATAAAAATGAATAACGTGAATCGTCAATCATGAAACCGCAAGGAGAGAATAGCGAAAACGTATCCAGCAGGACAAACAATCATTCTTTTTATCTTAACTTTTGGAGTATCAACGTGAACATTAAAAATCTATTTCTACTGACAATCACCTCATCGGCTATCGCATTTTCAGGACTGGCATTTTCCGCCGGCAGTGAAAAAACCGAGCCGGCAAGCGAAGTAAAAAATGAACAAGCGCCTGCGAAGAAAAAAGTGCGACCGCATAGCCACCCGCGTGATGCAAAGGGTATGTATATAGCGGAAAAATCCGATGGAAAATCTGATAGCGAAGCTGAGAAAAACAAGCCAGACACAACTGTGAAACCGCACAATCACACGCACGACGCAAAGGAAGTGGGCGTGTCCGATAAGCCAGTCACTGACAAAAAATAAAAGCTGTCATACACGTGGAGAGTTTAACGACTCTCTGCCTATCGTTGTCTTGTTGTATGCGAAACACCAGCAGGATTGGTGATTGAATTTAAGGTAAGTTATTGCTCATAGAAAGACTTTATGCGAAAAATATTGATGCTCTTCATGCTTGTTTTAACGCTATCGCTTGGCGGTTGCGGTTATAACGACTTGCAATCGAATGATGAACAGATCAAGGCGAGTTGGGCCGAAGTCGTGAACCAATACCAGCGGCGGGCCGATCTTGTGCCGAATCTGGTCAACACGGTCAAAGGATATGCCGCACATGAACAAGAAGTATTGACGCAAGTCACGCAAGCGCGGGCGCAGGCGACGTCGATGCAGGTAACACCAGATGTGCTGAATGATCCTGCTGCCTTTGCCAAATTCCAGGCGGCACAAGGCACATTATCCGGAGCATTGTCTCGACTTCTGGTGGTGAGCGAAAATTACCCGAATTTGAAAGCCGACGCCAACTTCCGTGATCTGCAAGCGCAACTGGAAGGAACCGAAAATCGCATTACGGTGGCGCGTAACCGTTACATCCAATCGGTACAAGCCTTCAACGTGACGGTGCGCTCCTTTCCGTCCAATCTGACAGCGATGGCATTCGGGTACAAACCGAAGCCTAGCTTCACGGTAGACAACGAAAAGGAAATTGCCAAACCACCTAAAGTAGATTTTGGATCGACGCCGGCCAAACCACCAGGCGAGACTCCAGGAGCGGCCAAGTGAAGATGATGCCTGCGGCAAGAACAGTATTACTGGCGTTCTTGCTTTGTTGGTTTCTCCAGGCAGGTGCGCAAATCGCTGTGCCGCCCTTGACCGGACATGTCACCGATCAGACCGCCACTCTCAGCATAGGACAGAAGGCTACCCTGGAGCAAACTTTGCAAGCGTTTGAAGCCAGGAAAGGCAGTCAGCTTGCGGTGTTGATTCTTCCTACTACGGCGCCAGAAACGATCGAACAATACGCGTTGCGCGTTGCAGAGCAATGGAAACTCGGTCGCAAGA
>JANYFV010000481.1 GCA_025359635.1 Undibacterium sp.
GTGGGGATGGACGTGGTAAAAACGGCGGTTGAAAGACATCGTGGCGCAATTCGTATTTCTTCAAAATTAGGTTCCGGCACGACTTTCTTAATCCGCTTACCAATCGAGTTATCTATCGTACCAACCATGTTGGTGCGCACAGATGGGGCATCATTGGCATTGCCAATGGCAACAGTACAAAGAGTCGTTGAACTACCTGAAGTTTTTGAAAGCGTCGGCGGACAACCTGTTTTACGCGATTTGGGACGTCCTTTACCAGTACGTTCCTTGGGACAAATTCTTGGCTATGAAAAGAGTACTGAACGGGTAGGAATCGTTATTGCAGCGCCAAATCCATATATTTTGTCAGTGGATGCGGTAGATGGCACTGCTGATTTGGTCATTAAGCCGCTCACTTGTGTATCCACACCAGGAATTACGGGCACTGCTCGATCAGCAGAAGGCGAATTGGTGCTTGTCATTAGCTTGTCCTTCCTGCTTGATAATTGCAAAGTAACTGAACGACTTTCTGCATAATTGGTATTTCACCTCCATATTCTCCCACTTCCAGATAAACAAGCTGGAAGTGGCGTACCTAAAAAACGAATTTCTTCATAGTCTGTCAAAATAGCGCAATATCCACATAATTCCGAGAGTATCACTCGAATTGCAAAATGACAGAAATTCGGCATCCGCTAGACATCCATTCTCTCAAGATAGAAAATAAGTTCGCTTCCATGCCAAGCGAATTTTATACTCAACTGATGCCTACGCCACTCGCGGATCCATATTTGGTTGCGGTCAGCAAACCCATGATGAAGAGTATCGGCCTGGATCCAACCTTAGTTGATAAAGAATTCTGTAAGATTTTTACTGGAAATCAACTACTTCCAGATAGTCAACCATTGGCTGCGGTATATTCTGGCCACCAATTCGGCGTCTGGGCTGGGCAATTAGGCGATGGAAGAGCCATCTTATTAGGGGATGTAGCAGCCTCAGATCACCAACATCGACTTGAAGTGCAATTAAAAGGAGCTGGCATGACACCCTATTCCCGAATGGGTGATGGTCGCGCTGTATTGCGTTCATCCATTCGAGAATTTCTCTGCTCTGAAGCGATGGAAGGATTAGGAATTCCAACTTCGCGTGCCTTGTGTATCACGGGCTCCGATCAGTACGTGATGCGAGAAGAGCCAGAAACAAGTGCTGTTGTGACACGACTTGCACCGAGCTTTATTCGTTTTGGCTCCTTCGAGCATTGGTATTGCAATAATCGGCCTGAACAATTGCAAATTCTGGCTGACTTTGTTATTGAAAACTATTTCCCCGAGTTGCAAACGCATGCAAACCCTTATCAGGCGCTACTCGCTGAAGTCACTAAACGTACCGCCGAATTAATGGCGCATTGGCAATCTGTCGGGTTCATGCACGGAGTAATGAATACCGACAATATGTCAATTCTTGGGCTTACTCTGGATTATGGCCCGTTTGGTTTTATGGAGTCATTTGATCCTGCGCATATTTGCAACCATACCGATCAACAAGGACGTTACTCTTACCGGATGCAACCGACAATCGGGCAATGGAACTGTCATGCGCTGGGACAAGCGATGCTACCGCTGATCGGTGGAGTTAAACTTACCCAAGAGGCGCTGAACGATTATAAACGTCAATATGAAAAAAAATACGATCAACTAATGCACAAAAAATTGGGTTTATTTGAACACCTGGAAAATGACAGTGAATTAATTGACAGTTTCTTTTTAATTATGCAAAAAAATGCAGCGGATTTCACATTAACGTTCAGGCGCCTCGGATACATAATGAGAGACGAGAATAGCCAAGATGAATCTATTCGCAACTTATTTATCGATAGTGATGCGCTTGACAATTGGTTGAGTAAGTACAGAACAAGGCTACGCCAGGAACAAAGTGATGACAGTCTGCGCCAGCAGGCAATGTCCAAAGTCAATCCCAAGTTTGTATTAAGAAACTACCTTGCGCAGATTGCTATTGCAAAAGCACAAGATAAAGACTTTTCGGAAATTAGTAAACTATTACAAATTCTCCAGCATCCGTATGACGAACAACCTGAGCATGATTCCTATGCCGACTTGCCGCCCAATTGGGCAAGTAAATTAGAAGTAAGCTGCTCCTCGTAAATAATCAGGAAAATTACCATGAAAAAAATCGTTAAAACCGATGCCGAATGGCGTGCCAAGCTTACGCCGGCCGAGTATGAAGTAACACGTCAGGCTTCAACCGAACGTGCATTTACCGGGCAATTTTGGGATCATCATGAAGTTGGCATTTACACCTGTATTTGCTGCGACACCCCCTTATTTGAATCGGATGCGAAGTTTGACTCTGGATGTGGCTGGCCTAGTTATTTTAAAGCGATCAATCCAGAACATGTTCTGGAGAAAAAAGATTCGTCTTTTGATATGACGCGTACTGAGATTTTGTGTAATATTTGCGACTCGCATCTGGGTCATGTTTTTAATGATGGTCCAGCGCCGACTGGCCTTCGATATTGCATCAATTCAGCATCACTGAAATTTGCTCCTAAAGTATAAATTATGAAATTTTTGTTTGACGTTTTCCCGGTAATACTCTTTTTCATCTCGTATAAACTAGGTGAAAAACACGCAGATATTGCACAGCAACTTGCAAACAATTATCTCTCTGGTTTTGTCTCGGGAAACTCGCTTAGCGCGGAACAGTCGCCTATTTTATTAGCGACCGCAATAACCATCGTTGCCTCAATTGCGCAAATTTCCTACTTATTACTACGTAGAAAAAATGTTGATGCGATGCTATGGATTTCTTTCATTATCATTACGGTCTTCGGTAGCGCCACCATCTACTTTCACAGTGACACATTTATCAAGTGGAAGCCAACGGTTCTTTACTGGTGTTATGCAACCGCGTTTCTCATGGGGCAATTTATTTTCAAGAAAAATCTATTAAAAACAGCAATGGAATCACAAATAACTATGCCTGAGCCTGTCTGGGCGAAACTAAGTTTAGTTTGGATAATATATTTTGTTGTGATGGGCTTATTAAATATTTATGTCGCTTTTAGTTTTCCCACCAGCACTTGGGTAAGTTTCAAACTTTATTCGCTCGCCGCCCTTCCAGTTTTTACTATCCTGCAAAGCTTTTTTTTAGCAAAATATGTCGAGGAACCGACATGAATGAACGATTTTTACGGATACAAAGCCGACTAGAAGAAACTTTTCATCCTGTACTCTGTCAATTACAAGACGATTCTGCCGCTCACTCTGGACATGCCGGTGCAGCATCAGGTGCAGGACACTTCAGTTTGAAGCTTGTTTGTGATAAATTTGAGGGCTTAAATCGTATTTCCCGACATCGACTAGTGTATGATGCCGTTGGCGATATGATGCACACAGAGATTCATGCACTTGTGATCGTTGCGCTGGCTCCCTCAGAGATGCCAACTTAACCATTTTGTTTTTACTTACTTCGTTTTTTTAGGAACAGATAATGACTTTTAAACCTGCTCATTTGCTGGTAGTACTTCTGGCAACTGCACTCCCTGCCATCGCACAAAATATTGCTACGGTTAACGGTAAAGCAATTCCCAAAAGCAAAGAGGAATTGATCTTAAAACAAGCCAAAGCTCAAGGGCAACAAGACACACCTCAATTACGTGCGCAAATTAAAGATCGCTTGATCGGCATGGAAGTATTGTTACAAGAAGCTGACAAGACTGGCGTTGCTGCAAATGCAGACGTTAAGGCGCAATTGGAACTAACAAAACAACAAATCTTGATTCAAGGTTTGATGCGCGAATACATCAACAAAAATCCTATTACTGATGCTGACATTGCCGCCGAATACGCAAAAGCAAAAGCTCAGGCTGGCGACAAGGAATATCATGCTTTTCATATTTTGGTAGAAAAAGAAGATGATGCGAAAGCCATTATCTCTAAGCTGAAGGCCGGTGCAAAATTTGAAGAGTTAGCAAAACAATCGAAAGATACAGGATCTGCAGCTAAAGGCGGCGATCTGGATTGGGCTCCACCATCGAACTATGTAAAACCATTTGCTGATGCCTTAATTGCGCTGCAAAAAGGCAATTTCACAGACACTCCAGTGAAATCTGAGTTTGGCTATCACGTGATTAAAGTGGATGATGTACGTACCACTAAGTTCCCGGCACTCGAAGAAGTAAAACAGCAAGTTGTTGAAGGTTTGCAACAACAAAAGCTGCAAGCCTATCAGCAAGCATTGATGAAAAAAGCAACGATAAAATAATTGAATTTTAATAGAAGCAAAAAAGACGCTGCGGCGTCTTTTTTTATGCATTTTTTTAGAAAAATTTACTACAAACAACTTGAAAACTTAGCATGAGACATATCGGAAACACATCTCATGCTCAATCTGATTTTTTATCCCACCCACTTGCGAGAATTCCGGAACATTCTCATCCACGGTGAATCTTCACCCCAAGACTCTGGATGCCAGGAATTAAGCACTGTGCGAAATACCCGTTCGGCATGTGGCATCATCACAGTGAAACGACCATCTTCATTGGTCACAGCAGTAATCCCTAACGGCGAGCCATTTGGATTATACGGATAAGACTCTGTCGCTAACCCTTGGTTATTCACAAAGCGCATGGCGACCTGTGCGGCTTTTATATCACCAGTGATAGAGAAATCTGCAAATCCTTCACCATGGGCAATGGCAATCGGTGTTTGCGTTCCCGCCATATCTCGCATAAAGATGGACTTGGATTCCATCACCTCAACCATTGCGAAGCGGCCTTCAAACTGTTCTGACTTATTTTTTGTAAATTTTGGCCATGCATTTGCCCCTGGGATGATGGATTTAAGATTACTCATCATTTGGCAACCATTACAAATGCCCAAACCAAAAGTATCGGTACGATTGAAGAATTCCGAAAATTGCTCAGCTAATTTTGCATTGAAAAGTATGGTTTTCGCCCATCCTTCGCCGGCACCCAACACGTCGCCATAAGAAAAACCACCGACAGCAATCAAGCCTTTGAAGTCAGCTAAGCGAGCGCGCCCGGCAATAAGATCGCTCATGTGCACATCGACTGCGGTAAAGCCAGCCTTATGCATGACATAGGCAGTTTCAATATGCGAATTCACGCCCTGCTCACGCAAGATCGCTATCTTTGGACGTACTCCGCTTGCAATAAACGGCGCAGCGATATCAAGTTGCGCATTAAAAGTAACTTTAGGCTGCATCCCTGGATCAGTAGGATCGGCTAGACGAGCATATTCGG
>JANYFV010000058.1 GCA_025359635.1 Undibacterium sp.
AACATGAGAACCACACGGACGAACAATGGATGCAAACAGCATCCGATGTTCGTCGAGGGAACTCATGCAAAAAGCAAGGAACAGAGCTTTCGTTTCCGAAAGGACTTGGGCTTACCTATGACCAAGTCGGCCTTTTCCGACGGCGCGATTATTACATAAATTTGTGAACGATAGCAATCCACAGTAACGTGGGATAGGCACAGCTTCGTTGTGCCCGCCCAAGGATTCAACTTACCCCAATGATCTCAACTCATGCAAGACAGTCTGCCAAGCAGTCGTTGCCGGATCAATCAAAGCGAAATGACCGCAGCCCGATAACTCCACCAAACGGGTATTCGGAAAAGCCGCGCAATACGAAGTAGCAACAGCAGGCGGCACGATCTCATCGTCGCCGCCTTGTAGTATCGTCACCGCCATCGCTGGCGCAGGTAAGCACATGGGATTAACATCGGGACGATGCAACGCTCATACACCAGTCGATAGCTTTGGTGCAATATCAATTCGCGGGTACCGGGAATTTTACCAAGGCGCGCTAACTCTGAATGCTCGCTTAGCCTAAGTGCCGCGTCGCTAAAATGCACAGCTGGCTGCGGCGCGTGGCAAACTCGGCTTCAACTTCCTCGTTCGAACGCCCTATACCGGCGCGCATCGATGATCGGGCGAGCTCGATCTTACGGCGCATGAATTCGTCATATTCTCCTGCTTCGCGTTGGCGCTGAACGAAATCGCGCATCAACTCACGCAGCACCTGCGACGCTGGCCGATGTACGGCCTCGGTCGCAGCCAAGAATTCGGCGCGCAGCTCGGCTTCTAGTTTCATTGTGAAAACAGCGTCTTTCGCCATGATGTCAACTCCTTCAATTGAATACTTACGAATATATACGTTGCAATTACTTTGTGAGTAGGCGGTGAGCCCGCAATCATGCGTAGCTGGCCAGTAATCGTTGTAATTGACAACTAAGAGATCGCCATTTACCATTTGCTTGTCAATTACTACCAAATTAAACCCCTCATGCAACCTCACTCCACCCCCGGTGCGCTGGTGCGCGAATTGAGCCGGCTTTTTGTGCGCTCGCAACGGGCGCAATCTTCTTGTGTGGATGGTGCATCGAATGTGCAGTGTCATGTGCTGACCGAATTGCTACGGGTGGATGAACTCAGTGGGCTCACGCAGCATGCTTTGGTTGAGCGCTTGTCTTTGGATAAGGCGTGGATTAGCCGTGCGGTGGATGCCTTGGTGTCAGATGGTGTGGTGGCTAAACGGCCGCATGAGGATGACAAACGCAGTGTGAAACTCAGCCTGACTGCCTTGGGCAGAATACGCGCCGAGAAGCTGGAGAACACCTTGAACGCGCATGCGGCGCAGGTGTTTGAGCATATCGCCGTCGACCAGCACGCGCAGATTCACGATGCCTTGGCGGTGCTGGTTTCTGCCCTGACGCAAAGCGCGCAAGCTGCGCTAAACAAAACGGCGAGTGACTCCGATAATGAGATCAAACCCGCCAGCCAAATCGATACTCTGGTGTTCGAGGATGCCAGCATGCTAGACGTGCCCGCCATTGAAGCCTTGTTGGTGCAGGCAAACTTGTCTATCGTCGGCGTGCGGCGACATATCGCGCATTTTCGCTTGGGAAAATTCGGTGGCAAGATTGTGGCAGTCGGTGGTTTGGAAATCTATGGCGAGCAGGCGCTATTGCGTTCGATTGCTGTCGATACCGAGCAGCGCAATAAGGCGTATGGCAAGCAGATCGTGCGTGATGTATGCCACAGCGCGCAAAGAGCTGGGATCCGTGATGTGTACTTGAAGACGGTCAGCGCAAGGGCGTTTTTTGCTGGCCTGGGTTTTCAAGTGATTGCGTATGAACAGGTACCAGCATCGGTAAAGAAATCGAGTCAATTCCGCGCTGCTGGCCCTGCTTCTGCAACGTTGATGCACTGTGCCTTGTAGCGTGTCAACACGTAAGTGGCAATCAAAGCTCAAGAAATGTGATCAGAGGCCATGAGTACGTTGGGCTGATAAATTTTAGCCCAACGCTTCTGGCCGATTTGTATGGTCTACTTTGTCGTTATGCGTCTAGTTCTTTTTGCTGCACGATGATGCGTGAGATTAGACCGTATTCTTGTGCTTCGCTGGCTGTCATCCAGTAATCGCGTTCGATATCGATGGTGACTTTTGCTAAAGTCTGGCCGGATTCTCTGGCGATCAAGGCCGCGATACGTTCGCGGATTTTGACGATCTCGCGCGCTTGAATCGCGATGTCTGTCGCCTGACCGCCCGCGCCGCCACTAGGTTGGTGAATCAGAAAACGGGTATTTGGCAAGCAAACGCGGCGCTCTTTAGGGACCGACAAGAACACATTCACCGCAGCGCTGCCGACCCAGCCTGTGCCGACTACGCGCACTGGTGCATCGATGAAGCGGATGATGTCGTGGATCACATCGCCCGATTCCACATGGCCGCCGGGGGACGACACCAGCAAGGTGATCGGGTCTTTGGATTCTGCCGATAAAGCGATGAGGCGCTTGCTTACTTCAGCAGCGAGTTTGTCGTTGATGCTGCCAAACACCAATACCGTGCGGGATTTAAAGTCTTTCTCTTCCAGAAAAGGGCTGCGTTCCTCGCGGGTGTTTTCTTTTTCGTCGGACATGCGGATCATATTTTTCTTTCTGAATGAAATTGTAAATGAGCAAAACAAAGGGTCAGCGTCGCTCTTAAATTGCAACGCTATTGAAGTTTTTTATTTTTAGTGCTGATGGCCATGGTCACCATGCACGTGGCCATGGGTAATTTCTTCTTGCGTGGCGACACGCACATCTAATACCTGCAAACCAACGCGTAAGGATTTGCCTGCCAGCGGATGATTGCCATCGAGCATAACCTGATCGCCCTTGATCTTGAGTACGGTATAAATTTGTTCTAAGCCCGCATCGTTCAGCCCTTGCATAGAGGCGCCGACTTTGACGCCAGGCGGAAAATCTTTTTTGGAAATTGTACGCAGCAAACTTTCGTCACGCAGGCCAAACGCGTCTTCCGGTGGCAAATTCAGGGTGGCTTTAAAACCGATTTCCTGGTCTTGCAATGCTGCTTCGATTTTCGGCAATAAATTATCGTAACCACCGTGCAAGTAAGCGATCGGGGTCTTGCCGTTTTCTAGTACCGTGCCATTACTTTCAGTGACGGTAAAACGCAGGGTGACAGCGGTGTCTTTATCAATTTTCATGGAGTTGGTCTCAGCTTAAGGATAGTAAATGCCAGCATCTTAACCGAAGCAAGCGTAGCGTGCGTACATCTCAGTGCGCGCCATGCCAGCTTACTGGGCCAGCATCGCTTTAACCGGAGTAACTTTGCTGGCAGCGAGCTTGGCACGCGCTCTTGCTTCATCGGTATCTTTGCCATTTGCCAAGGCCACGCCCATGCGGCGCTTCTGGAAGGATTCTGGTTTTCCGAACAGGCGGATATCTGATTCTGGCACACGCAAGGCGTCTTCCACGCCGGTAAACGCGATACCTTTTTCGTCCAGCTGGCCGTAGATCACGGCGCTGGCGCCTGGGGCGCGCAAGCTGGTATCTACCGGCAAACCGAGGATGGCGCGGGCGTGCAATTCGAATTCATTGAAGCGTTGGGTGCACATGGTGACCATGCCGGTATCGTGTGGACGCGGGCTGACTTCGCTGAACCAGACCAGATCGCCTTTGACGAATAATTCGACGCCGAATAGCCCCAGGCCGCCGAGGTCGTCAGTGACCTTTTTAGCGATTTCGCGCGAGCCTTGCAGGGCCTGCGCTGACATCGCCATCGGTTGCCAGCTTTCGACGTAATCGCCGTGTACCTGCACGTGCCCGATAGGTTCGCAGAAATGCGTTTCGGTCGCGCCATTCGCACCGAGTGCGCGCACCGTGAGTAGCGTGATCTCGTAATCGAAATCGATGAAACCCTCGACGATGACGCGGCCCTGGTTCACGCGCGAACCGCTGGCGGCGTATGCCCACGCGGCGTCTACTTCGGATGCACTATCTAACTTGGATTGTCCCTTGCCGGAAGACGACATCACCGGCTTAATGATGCAGGGGAAACCGATGACTTCGGTAGCGGCGCGCAATTCTTCCAGACTATCGGCAAACTTATACGGCGAGGTCGGTAAAGCCAAGGTCTCGGCGGCCAGACGGCGTATCCCTTCGCGGTTCATGGTGAGCTGTGCGGCGCGCGCGGTGGGGATGACGCGTACCAGAGCTTCTGCTTCGATCTGCACCAGCATCTCGGTCGCGATGGCCTCGATTTCCGGTACGATCAGATCGGGCTGTTCTTGCTCGATCAAGGCGCGCAGTGCCGCACCGTCGGCCATGTTGATCACATGCGATCTATGCGCCACCTGATGTCCCGGTGCATTCTGGTAACGGTCGACCGCAATCACTTCTACACCGAGGCGTTGTAGCGCAATGATGACTTCCTTGCCGAGTTCGCCGCTGCCGAGCAGCATGACTTTGGTGGCAGAAGCTGAGAGGGGAGTGCCGAGAGTAATTTTTTTCATGGGATTTAACTGCTGAAGTTGGAATAGGCAAAATTATACTAGGCGGGTAGGGTGAACTCCTTCGAATTTCTATACAGGAATTTTTTTATACTTTGCGTGGACTGTTCATTGTAGTGCCGGGTTGGCACGCAGGCGTTCAATCGCCATATCCAAAAAAGCTCGCGCTTTCTGAGTGGCGTGGCGGCCTTCGCGGTGCACCACATGCACCGGCAGCGCGGCTGGCTCGAATGCTTCAAGTACGATTTTAAGCCGCTTGTCGAGTAGCTGATCCGCTACCTGATATGAGAGTAGTCGGGCCAGGCCAAAGCCAGCCACCGCTGCATTCACGGCAGCGTCGTTGGTCGAGGTACACAAACGCGGCTGCAGTTTGACGCTGTGCGGTACGCCGTTTTTCATCAAACGCCACTCGGGTGTAGGCGTAACGCTGCTGGCGGAAATGATGCTGTGTTTTTGCAGATCCTCAGGCGTCTTTGGCGCGCCATGCTTTTTCAAATAAACGGGTGAGGCACAGATCACGCGCCGCACTTGCCCGACGCGGATCGCCTGCATCGATGAGTCCGGTAATTCGCCGATACGCACCGCCACATCCACGCCTTCATCAAGCATGTTGACGATGCGGTCGAGGAACAGACAAGTGGCGCTGACGTCCGGATAAGTTTGCAAATATCCGGTGACTATCGGCATGACAAACTTGGCGCCAAATAGCACCGGAGCGGTCAGCATTAAGTGTCCGCGCGGCGCACCGTGCGTGCCGCTGGCCGATTCATCGGCGACTGCCAGCTCAGCGATGATGCGCCGGCAATCATCGGCATAGCGCGCTCCGGCCTCGGTTACCCGCACCACGCGCGTGGTGCGCGACAGTAGCCGCACGTTCAATTGATTTTCTAGCTCATTAATCGCACGCGTCACCGCCGGCGGCGAGATATTGAGTTTGCGCGCTGCCTCGGCGAAACCATTGGTATCGACTACGGCGACAAAAATACTCATTAAGTTGAATTTATCCATTATTTCATAATAAGGAATAGTGTCTTGTAATTCAAGGTGATTCTCTATTTTACGATGAATAGCTAAGATTCACTCGTTCGCTGGTTTCCTAGCGAATCCAGGTAAGCTAAGCCAAACATTTTAAGGAGTCTCACCATGTCCCGTATCAGCATTCCAACAACAGAACAAACTTTGCCAGCAGCACTACCCTTGTTAGCAGCCGTGCAGGCACAACTCGGTGTCACCCCCAACCTGATGAAACTGGTGGGTCACAGTCCGGCAGCGCTGGAAGGTTATCTGTCGCTTAACGGCGCAGTGGCCAAAGGCAAACTCAACGTGCAGTTGCGCGAACGTATCGCACTGGCTATCGCAGAATATAACGGCTGCGACTACTGCCTGTCAGCGCATGACTATCTTGGCCGCAACGTTGCCAAATTGAGCGATGCTGAGATAAGCGCCGCCCGCGATGCACATTCAGAAGATGCACGCACAGATGCCGCCTTGCAATTTGCCCGCCGCGTTGCCGCAACCCGTGGCATGGTATCGGATGCCGACATCGCGACACTGCGTGCAGCAGATTTTGACGAAGCTGGCGTGATCGAAATCGTCGTCAACGTGGCGCTCAATGTGCTGACTAATTACGTCAACAACGTTGCACAAACCGACATCGATTTTCCTAAAGTCAGCGCCAAACTGGCCGCATAAAAAATCAGATACACAAGAAGAGCTGGACCTGCAAGTTCAGCTCTGCTGATCCCCTAACATTAGGACAAATGATGAGCCAGCTACTAGACCAAGCGCGCCCGCCACTACCACCGTTTACGCTGGAGACAGCGACACAAAAAGTGCGCATGGCGGAAGACGGCTGGAATAGCCGCGACCCGGCACGCGTCGCTCTCGCGTATACGCCAGACAGTCGCTGGCGCAATCGCGCCGAGTTTCTGCAAGGACGCAATGCTATCGAAACTTTCCTGACGAGCAAGTGGCAGCGCGAACTCGACTATCGCCTGATCAAGGAACTCTGGGCTTTTCATGAGAACCGGATTGCCGTACGTTTTGCCTATGAGTGGCGCGACGCCAGTGGACAATGGTTTCGCAGCTACGGCAATGAAAATTGGGAGTTTGATGCACACGGCTATATGCAATTACGCATCGCCAGCATCAACGATATGCGTATCAATGAAAGTGAGCGGCGCTATTTCTGGCAGGCAGGGCGCCGTCCGGACGATCATCCCTCGCTCAGTGCATTGGGTTTTTAGGAGTGCTTATGGACGCCAATAAAATTTTCTCCAGCGACGTCGCATTCACGCCTGCCGTCAAGGCGGTACAGACGCAAAAAGGCTCGCGCCACGCATATGCACGCATGGAGCAAAGCGGTTCGTGGGAGACGACTATCACAGCCGAAGCCAAGAAATTTATCGAGACGCAAACCAGCGTCTTTCTGGCCACGGCTAGTGCGGACGGCCAGCCGTATATTCAGCATCGTGGTGGCCCGGCGGGTTTCCTGCATGTGCTGGACGAACAGACCATAGGCTTCATCGATTTCACCGGTAACCGGCAATTCATTTCAAGCGGCAACCTCGCGGAGAATTCCAAATCGCAGCTATTCCTGATTGATTATGCGCAGCGACGCCGTATCAAGATCTGGGGCGAGGCCAGCATCGTCGAGGCAAGCGCAGAGCGGCTCGCGCAAATGATGCCAGCAGCTTATACAGCGCAGGCCGAGCAAGTGATTTTGTTCAAGGTGAGTGCCTGGGACGCGAATTGTCCGAAACATATTCCACAACGGTTTGAAGCTGCTGATGTGGGGCTGGCGCTAGCAGAGCGAGATCAGCGTATTAAGCAATTGGAAGCCGAGATCAAGCTATTGCGCTCGTCAGTATGAGATGAGCAATATGGACACAAAGGCTTTGTGCCCAGCAAAATTGCCGTCAACGATCATCCGGACGTCTGGAAAAATTTCTGCATCTTCTCGATAAATTCCGCATGCGGATAATCTGCCACAGAAAAAGCAAAACCGCGTGCTGTCAGCCAAAGACATGCGTCCTCTATTGTTGAGAAATAATGCACCAGGTCTTCTGGCAAATTACCGGTTTGACGTTGATGAATTTCTTTACGCAAGTTGTCTTGCACTACTACTGCGAGGCAGACGCAGCCATTGGCAAATGCCCATTCGCGCATTTCAGGAAAAGCCTTTAAAGAATCCATACTCGACATTTCCCAATGTGAAGCATTGGTCAAGCCCGCCCATGCGCTGCTGACCGGTGCTTTTTGTTTGGTATCGAGAAAGCAGGCCCAGGTGCCTTCCTCATTAAAGCCGCCAAATGTAGTGCGCACGAGCACGTTGCGCACCAGCGTAATGATCCAATCTCCGTGTATTTTCATCAGGATTAAAGAATGCTTGCGGAATCATTATTGTACGCAATTTACCCTTGCTCTGTGAGTGCGCCGCGTGCAGTATGCAAACCGAGGCGCACTTTTGCCAAACAGTGTAAATTTGAGACTTTCTGAATCATCTACTAAAGGATAATTATGTTGATCAAAGCCATCCGCGATCAGTCGCTACCGATGCGGCATATTGTTCACGTGCGCAACCATCTGATTTCCGCTGATGCTTCGCTTGAAGAAGGCGGCAGCGACGCCGGCCCTTCGCCACACGATTTGTACGACGCCGCGCTGGCAGCATGTAAGGCGCTTACCGTGGTGTGGTACGCCAAACGCAAGGGCATTCCGCTCGGGCAGGTTGAAACTGCCACTGAGCGCGACGCCAGCGACGAACGTAAGGGCATTTATCGTCTGGCCGTGACGCTACGCCTGAGCGGCGAAGTGGGCAGCGATTTGAGCGAAGCACAGCGCCAGGAGTTGCTGGCCGCTGCGGCAAAATGTCCGGTGCACAAATTGATGGCGTCGGTGAGCACTGAAATTACCACGGTATTGGAATAGGCCATGACGACTTTTACCGTATTGAAGGGGCACGAAAAAGATCTGGGCGGCGGCTTGTTGGTGCGCCGCTATCTGCCTTCGGCAATCAAACAGGCAGTTGGCCCGTTCATTTTCTTTGATCATTTCGGCCCGCTAGCTGTCGCGCCAGGCGCCAACCATGACGTGCGCCCGCATCCGCATATCGGCCTGGCGACAGTGACGTATTTATTCGAAGGGGCGATGGATCACCGCGACAGCCTCGGCAACTTCCAGCGCATACAGCCGGGCGCGATTAACTGGATGACGGCCGGGCGCGGCATTGTCCATTCCGAACGCACGCCGCCGGACCTTGCCAGCATTTCGCACCGCGCTCACGGCCTGCAACTCTGGGCCGCCTTACCGCAAGCGCATGAGGAGGATGCGCCGAGTTTTACGCATACGCCGCAGTCCGCGATTCCGTTGGTGAATCTGGCGGGTGCCACGATCAAGGTGTTGATCGGCACGGCTTTCGGCCAGACTTCACCGGTCGCGACGTATATGCAAACCTTGTATCTGGATGTGCTGTTGCCAGCAGGGCAGGAGCTACGCCTGACCGACTTACCGCCCGAGGCGGCCATCTACCCGATCAGCGGCGAACTTGAGATTGATGAGATCAAGCTTGAGTTGCATAGCATGGCACTGCTAGCCGCTGGCAGCGCGCCGTTGGTACGCGCCGCCAGTGCCGCGCAGTTCGTGGTGATAGGCGGCGAACCGCTAGACGGGCCGCGCTTCATCTGGTGGAATTTTGTCTCGTCAAGCAAACAACGACTCACCCAGGCGGGTGAGGATTGGGAGGCTCAGCGTATGGGTCAGGTACCGGGCGAAACTGAATTTATTCCGCTTCCTAAAGTACTTAATCGTAGCTGAAGAATGATGAAAGCGCCCGCACTAATCGCTGAGATTCAGACCTTGTTTAGTAGCTGGAAAGATGAGACCAAGGCCGCGCAGATGGAGGCATATCTGCGTGGCCAATTCAAATTTTTGGGCATTCCGACACCGCTCAGGCGTGATGCAATCAAGTACCTGAAGCAAATGTCGTTGTCCGATAGCGAGCTTTTTGAATGCATGCAAGCGATCTTCGTGTTAACTTTAACCGCGCCGCTCATTGCCCAGGATGGTATTGGCGTTCTAAATTTCGGGCGATATCTTCAGGATAAAACAGCACATCCTTGAATTGCCCTTTGCTATACATTTCGGCCTGATCATTAAAATGCGGCGAGTTTGGATGACTACTTTCACCGCCAGCTAAAATGCTTTTCGCCACGATGCGAGGGCCGAAATCCACCACCGCGACAAAGCTATTGCCACGGTCGCCATAAATGCGTTTGGTGATTTGCTTTGTGCTCATGCCAAAGGCGGCCAGCGATCCCCAGTTACCCGAGGCGAATGGCACGGCAAGGCTGGGTTTGCTATCATCGTATTGAGTGTTTTGTGCTGAGACATCGCCGGACAAACGCTGGAAGCGGTTGATCTCACCCCATGGTGTTTGCCAGCTGCCAAAATCAGCTTGCAGGCGATCGCTGGCGCGCGCTAAAGCCGTCAGCAAAGCTGTGGGTGGCAGCGTAGGTAAATAATCGAGCAGCGGTACGTTTTTGATGCGGACCTCATCCTTGTGTTGTTGCACTAAATCTTGTGCCCAGTAAATCGCCAGCGAAGTCGGTATCGATTCTAAATTACTGTGTTTATCCCAAGCACGCAGGGCGGCAATTTGTGGCGCCAGACGTTGCTCGGGCGCGCCATCGTAGGCTTTGAACAGCGCTGGCAGCAGAGTCTCGAAGGCAGTGAGTTCGCTATCGTAGGCCAGCTTAATTAATCCATCCAAAGTCACATTCTTCGCATCGTGCAGGACTTTTACCGCATGAATGCCGCGCGCGTTTTCTGGCTCGCTCCACATATAGCGCGGATAGTCTTGTACCCGCGGGCTATTCGCACCGGCGGCAGAGAAGGGCCAGTTATTGGTGTTTTGTAGCCAGCCGTTGGCCGGATTAAATAGTTTGATGATGTCTTTTACCGGGTGCAGGCCTTGCCACTCGGTAGCGCGCAGGCTGCCATCAACCGGGCGCGTCCAGTCAAAACTGTGATTGCGACGTGGCACAAAATTTCCATGGAAATAAGCGATATTGCCGTCACCATCTGCATACACGGTGTTGTTCGATGAATTCGCACGTAGCTCCATCACTTTTGCAAAACCCGTGTAGTTGTGGGTTTTGGTACGCAGGTAAGATTGCATCAAAGCCTTGACCGGTTCTTGCATCAATTTGACGGCTATCCATTTGCCATCGGCCGCGCGCACCACCGGTCCGTGATGGCTGAAGTAGGCTGTGATGTGACGTATCTCGATTCCATTCGCGGTTTTGTAGGGCAGGTTCAGTAGCACTTCTTTCATGGCTCGTTGCTTGCCTTCATACCGGTAAAAATATTTACCATTTTTTTCTGTAACGGTGAGTAGATATTCATCGATCACATCGGCACCAGCTGAGGTATGCATCCAACCATTGTGTTCATTAAAACCCTGATACACAAAAAACTGCCCCCAAGTCACCGCGCCATAGGCATTCAATCCTCGCCGGCTAGTCACCTGAACCTCGGGCCGGAAATAAAACGAGGTGTGTGGATTAATCAATAGCATGGCATGGCCGTTGGCAGTGCGGCCAGGCGAAAGTGCGAAACCATTCGAGCCGCGCGGTTCTGGTAATGCCTGTTCCATCGTCAATGTGTGGGCGAGATTTTGTGTCAGTGCAGGGCTTGCTATGGCCTGCAACGCCGCAGGGCGTTTCGCATAAAAAGTTTCTAGTTCGGCGAGCTTGATGGTTTCGATATCGCCACCGATACTGCCCTCGCTAAACGCCAATGCCATCCACGGTTCAAAATGCGTAATCAGGCGCGGCTTTACCTCGGGGTGGCTATATAAATAATAATTTAGACCATCCGCAAAACCCACCATCAATTGTTTTAGCCAAGGTGGGCAGGCGGCATATTTGGCTTGTAGATCAGCTGGATTGATAAACAATTTCATGCGCAGATCACGCCACAATTCGGCCTCGCCCTCTACTTCGGCCAAGCGCCCCAAGGCATTGATGTAATTGAGTTCGATGCGCTTAAAATCATCTTCTGCCTGCGCGTACAGCAAGCCAAAAACGGCATCGGCATCACGTTCACCGGTGACATGCGGAATGCCCCATTTGTCGCGCGAGATGCTGACTTTTTGTGCGGTGTTTTGCCAGCGCGTCAATTCAGGCGACGTAATAGTTTGCGCATACGATGGATTTTCTAAGTTGCCAAGAAAAACGCAAACACTAAGCACAGCAAGCTGTTTCAACGGTCTAGTCAATTGTATGGGCGGAAAAAATCTAGACATCGAGCGCATGGTCTTGCCTTTAAAAAATGAATTTGTGCGGAGAATTATTTTTTCTCGGATAGGGTCTCATGGAGTCGCGGGATATCCATGACGGCGGCAGAGCCATACCATTTGTGATATTCGGCGACCATTTCGCCTTTGACGATGACCGGGTCAGTTGCCGTGAGTTGCCTTGCTTCTTCAATGTCCTTTACCGCAAAGATGAACAGGCCACGCCAGCCATCGACGCCATCAAAAGGCCCGGCCAGCGCCAGTTTCCCTTCACTGGCCAAACGGCTGATATTGGCAAAATGCCCGGCAAACATATCGTCGCGTTCTTTGCCTGCAGCGACTTTATTCGGCCCGGTTTTTAACACTACCAACACATAGCTGCGCATGCCGCGCTGATCCGCGCCCAAACGCTGTGCCGCATCAGCATCGAATTTGGAATTAGTCACAGGAGTTTGCACTTGTGCTTGCGCGTTGCCGATAGCCGCCAGACAGAAGAGCGCGCTGGCCAGGGATTTTTGTATTGTGCAAGATGGCGTAGTCATATTCAAATCCTCTTTAAGATTGAAACTAGGCTTGAAACTAGAAAGGACCAACCTCGCTTTAAATTTATCGGAGGTTGGTTCCTTTGTGCTGCTTGGCTAGATTTACTTAACGTCGAACTTGGCGTAGTACGCCACCACCGCTGGCATTTGGGCGATGCGCTGCATGTGGGCATTGAGTGCCGGGGCGACCTTTTCGACCAGATTGGTAGGCACATGATCGAGGCGGCCAGAGTTAAGGCCGCGCACATCGACAAACACCTTCAGGTCAGCCACGGTGAGGCGATTGTCCGCAAAGTATTCGCCGCCGTGGGCCAACAATTGACCTTGAAGCCAAGCCAGATACACAGGAATGGAGCCGTTGACTAGCGCCAGGCGCGCTTCTTTTTGCTCTTCGCCTGTCATGCGGAAAGTAGGTCCCAATTTGACTGAGGCTTCTTCCACTACGTACATCACCTCGTCGCACAATAGCGCCTGGTAGGCGTCTGTCGGGTACAAGCCCGCAAGCTTGCCGACATAACGGTTGATGGCGTCACATTGTGTTACTTGCACACCGTCCACCATCAGCGTCGGCACCTGGCCAAATGGTGTGTTCTTGCGCACCTCGGCAAATTCGGGGAAAGCAAAACGGTGGTCTTCAAAAGCAATACCGCCGATGTGCATTGCCAGACGCGCAGGCTCGGCACGGCCGCCGTGAAAGTCGAAATAAGTTAGTTTTAATTGGGTCATGATGTTTACCTAAAGTGGTTAGCGCGGCAGGCCAGCGCAGGTGGAAAAGGCGGGTAAAAATTTCAAAAATTGATACGTGAATTTAACCGAGATTTTTCAATCGGATTGGATTGGAAAATCTCGGTTTAACCATCAACAAGTTTTGAAGATGGAAAAATAGAAGCGTAACATTATTTTTAGTAGCGCTTGAAATTCGCTAATTTTACAAACGCTGGGATTCAATTAAGGTAATTTTTCGTCGAAGAAATTGTCCTGTGCACTGCTTACAGCTTGCCGTATTCGACGCGGTTTCGTCCTCCATGTTTAGCCCGATAAAGTGCCACGTCTGCGCGGGAGATAGTTTGCGATATTTCTTCTACTGACTGATACCCGGCTACCCCAAGAGAAATAGTCACTTTTAAATCCTCCTCAAAGCCTGGAAATTTTGTCGTTTCCAGTAGTTGACGCGCCCGTTCAGCACAAATAAGCGCGCCGTTTTCGGCGGTTTGCCCTAAGACCATGACGAACTCTTCTCCGCCGAAGCGCGCGCAAAAATCTGTTCCGCGCAAGGCCTTTTGCATCACCTCAGCCACTACCTTCAGCACTTCATCGCCCTTGAGATGTCCAAGAGTGTCGTTGATCCTCTTGAAATGATCAATGTCTACAATGATGATGAAAAATGACTGCCCATTGCGATCGGAACGCTTCTTTTCGATATCGAGCATGGTCATCAAGTGTCTACGGTTATACAGCCCGGTTAGCTCGTCATGGATAGAGATTTCCTGAATGGTATG
>JANYFV010000067.1 GCA_025359635.1 Undibacterium sp.
TGCATGCCTTTTTGACCGGAGAAACGGTCGGCCTGGGGCGCATCCCGCCAGAAGTGCTGGCGACCATGCCCAGCGGATATCAGTTATTTCCACATCCCTTAGTCACCTGGCTGATCGATGCCAAGGGCAATACCCTGCACGAGGATTTGTTCGATGCCAAAACCTGGGAGCGTTATCGCTGGAGCCTCTACGACCCGCTGGTACAGGCGAGGTTAGCTTCGTCAGAAAAAGGGGCGCCTAGCACTCAACTAAGCGACATGCAGAAATTTTTTGCCTTTCGGCTGGAACGCGCCCGGCGGTTTTTGTGGGCACTCTCCACACCAGAACCGGCGACGCCGATACGCTATGTTTTGTTCGGCGGCGATTGCACCTTGACCCCTGCGCGCCTGATGCTAGAACAAGATAACGGACAACTGGTCACGCGGCTAGATCCCAAGCACATCCGCCACCCTATCGCCGGCGTGCCTTATGAAGAACTCATGCTAGAACCGGGAGATGGCCGCGTGACGAAACCATCATTGCTGGCACGCGAAACCCTAGACCCCAGCGCCGAGCAAAGCGAAGATAGTTTCATGCCGATTGCGTATTGGTTTTTTCTTTGCGAAAACCATGTGCAACTGACCAATAATATTAATTTTCAAGACAATTTACTCAATGTACTACTGACCAGAAATTTACCCTGGGAAGCCTTGCCTGCAAAACCAGAAAAACCAGCAAATTTAACTCCTCCGCCTTAGTGCTGTACACGCTGCGTAAGCACAAATATTTTTTTCGCCCATGAAGGAAATTTTGCTATTCGCTTTAATTCATCCTAAAATAAATTAAGCATAGTGCTACAGCGTAGTTGGTCTTGCTGTAGTCCAATTTTAATAAAAACTAAATCGAGACACCATCATGAAATTTTTCAAACTTGCCCTAGTCTGCCTGCTCGCCATCATCATCAGCCCATTGCCCGCTTTCGCTGCAGATAATCCGGCAGATGCCATTGCTATCGTGGAAAAAGGCCTGAGCTATGTGCAAAAAAATGGCAAAGATGCCCTGATCAAAGAAATTAACAATAAAAACCCAGACTTCATTAAAGGCGATATTTATCTGTATGTGCGGGCCATGGATGGAACGGTACTGGCACATCCTATCAACCCGAAACTGATAGGGAAAAATTTGATCACCCTACCTGATGGCAACGGCAAACTTTTTCGCAAAGAAATCATCGAGCTGGCTCAAACTAAAGGCAAAGGCTGGGTCGACTATCGCTACAACAATCCTGCCACAAAAGAAATGGAAGATAAATCGACCTATATCGTGCGCAGCGGCGATGTGATACTTGAGGCGGGAATCTACAAGATTAAGTAGCAAAGCGCCACACTATGAACTACCAGACTCACTGAGCAGCGTCTGTCACTACGTTCACACTACTACGGGTGTTACCACATGAAATACGCTGTAGCACTAGCGATATTGTTTATTTCAAGCCCAACCTTGGCGAAAGATCTTAGGTTTCTGGGGCAAGACTATCCGCCCCTCAATTGGGTGGAAGCTGGTGAGGTCAAAGGTGGAATGTTTGAAGTGATGAATAAGGCCTGCGAAAAACTCAAACACAGCTGCAAATTTTCCATTGTTCCGCTAGCGCGTGCCATGAAAATGATGGAGGCTGGCACGGCTGACGGCGTTATGAGTCTGATACCCAATGCAGAACGCGCGGCGTACGCCTATTTTTCACCCGCTATTGCGATGGCAAATTTGACCTACTTTGGCCTCAAAGGAAAGGTAAAAAAGGCCGACAGTTTAAAAGATCTGGAGGGTTGGACCATCGGTGCGGTGCGAGCATCGACAAGTTTGAAGATTGCGATCGAAAACCAGAAACAAATCAAGAACATGAACATCGTCGAGGAGACCCATAACAGACAAATGATTTTAAAGCTTCAAGCAGGTCGCTATGGTGAAAAAGGCGCTATCTTCGGCGGTGAAGCGGTGCTGGAGTTTGAAGCCAAAAAGCATCAGGTGGAACTAGAAGCGATTTTGATTGATACCAATCAAGGATTCACCACTGCATTTTCCAAAAAGAGTGTCGATGCGCAAACTTTTGATGACTTCGCCAAGACCCTGGAGGCAATGAAAAAAAGTGGTGAAATGAAACTCATCCTGGACAAGTTTGATTTAAAAACCCAATAGCCGGTGCGCAAAATTTCTATCCCCGGTGCTGCACCAGTAAAGCTGTTTTCAGCTTCACTTTCAAGCCAGATTTTTCATTGGGACAGGGGCGATGCTGCTATGGCTGCGAAAGCCACACGCCATCAGCGTTCTTCCGAAGTGACAGCGGCTTAATATGAAATCTGGGCTTACCTAGTTCGATTCTTTAATCAAACGCCCCGCTTGTTTTTGTATCGGCCTGGCATTCATTGGATACAGACGACTAAAGATAAAAATTTGTTCTGGCGACATCTCTATGTTCTCTTTCATCACCAGCCACAACACGCCTTCGGTACAGGGCGGCGTGGTCAACGAACCCATGTAGGTGTAGTAATCGCGGCCTTTGGGGATGAGTTGGCTCAGATCCATATTGCTTAAGGCATTGACCGATTCATTTTTTTCTAAAGGCAAATTGTTCCAGACGCTTTGTATCAAGGCGTTTGCCTTGCCGCGCTCTACCAATAGAGCCACCACGGCCAGCTTGCCTGAACCATCTCGATGCACCAGATGCAGCACCATTTCAGATCCCCTGCCGTTAATACGTTCTTCAGAAGGCTTATGAAAGTGAAATTGCACCAGACCATAACTGCGCCCTGAGACATTGATGTAATTGCCCGCACCCATATTCACCTGGATGGTATGGCCATTATCGATGACGCTAAATTGCGAGGCCTTATAGTCAAAACTTAGAGGGTCGAGATCTACTCGTATGCCATCGCGGATATCGATAGGCGATTGACGCTCGCCCAAATCACATTTGGCATTCGCCGGACTCAGCTTGCCCCAGCTTTCTGGCCCGGCCTCGCCTTCGTAACTCCAGTGCACGGCTGCCATGTGCGCCTCATCTGTCACCGACGAATTGGCGGGCTTAATTGCTGAAGTTGCGGTCTTGGGCTTGAAGTCAGGCGAATCTGGTCGTCTGATCGGTGGTGCGTAAGTTCTCACTACCGGGCGTGCGGCGCGTTCTTTACGAATGAGCGCCATTTTTTCGGCAACTTTCTCTGCTAATTCTGCCGCTGCCTGCTCTTCCTTCAAGCGTTCGGCCTTTTCTGCCTTAGATTCTCGACCACCTCTGAGCGCTTTTGAAGCTGCTTTAGCTTCTTCTTTGGCAGACGCAGAAATAAAGGAAGGAGTTCCAGAAGCAGAGGCTTCTTCTTTTGCCGAAGCTTGCTTGATCGGTTTGGATGGCGCAGGCTCGTCACTCGCCAATACAGAGCCACCGATCAGCAAAGAAACAAACAGGGCAAGTACAAAATCGGAACGGCGCATAAGTCTTCAGTCAAAAGGGAGAGATAAGCTGATTACGGCATGCATCCACAAAAACTTGAATTCAGGAAAGAAATTACTTGTGTAACCCTGATACTACGCAAGTATCTTACGATCTAAGCAGCGATCAAACGTGCCTTCGCTGCCTTATATTCCGCTTGCAAACGCGCCACCAGTTCCGCTACCGAAGGTGCATCGTCCATCAAACCTACACCCTGCCCTGCGCCCCAGATATCGCGCCAGGCTTTGGCACTGCCAGAACCGAAGTTCATCGCGCTCTTATCAGCGACGGGTAAATTATCAGGATCTAAACCTGCAGCGATGATGGATTTTTTTAAATAATTGCCATGCACACCGGTAAATAAATTGGTGTAAATAACATCGGCAGCGCTCGATTCAATAATCGCCTGACGATACGCTTCATCCACATTCGATTCATGCGTGGCAAGCCAGCGCGAACCGATATAGGCAAAATCCGCGCCCATCGCTTGCGCTGCCAAAATCGCATCACCGGTGGCGATAGCACCCGACAATGCTACCGGTCCCTTAAAAAATTTGCGCACTTCACCCACCAGGGCAAACGGAGATAATCCACCAGCATGCCCACCCGCGCCCGCCGCCACCAGAATCAAGCCGTCTACACCCGATTCCAAGGCTTTTTCTGCATGGCGAATCGAGATCACATCATGCAAGACAATGCCGCCATAACTGTGGATGGCATCGAGCATTTCTTTTGGTGGCGCACGTAGCGAAGAGATGATGATAGGCACCTGATGCTTGACGCACATTTCCACGTCATGTGCCAGCCTGTCGTTCGATTGATGCACAATCTGATTCACCGCGACAGGGCCAACTTTAGCATCTGGATTAGCCGCCTGGTAGTCCGCCAGTTCTGCTGTTAAATCCGTCAGCCAGGTATCGAGCAATTCTGCCGGGCGCGCATTCAAGGCAGGGAAAGCGCCGACGATACCGGCCTTGCATTGCGCCGCCACCAGCCTAGGGCCACTGGCAATAAACATCGGCGAGCCTATCACTGGCAAGGATAAATTTTGTAAAGCCTTGGGTAAATGCGAAGTGCTGCTCATAGTCAAAGTCCTCTAGGGATAAATACGATGGAACGCCAGGTAGTTTGTTATGATTTTACCGCGCCTATCTCACTTATATTCTTCTTCAGGAAAAACCATGAGCTATCTATGCTTTAACTTCAGCATCAACAACAAAATCGCCCACCTGCAACTGAATCGCCCGGGCAGCATGAACACCATGCAACCGGTATTCTTCCGCGAACTGGTCACGATACTGCAAAGCCTGCAACGCGAAGCGAATGCCCGCGTCTTGATCATCTCATCGACCGGCAAACATTTTACCGCTGGCATGGCGCTAGATGTATTCGCCCCCGGCAGCCTGACACTGGACGACAGCAACGCCGCCGGGCGCAGCAATATCGCCATAGTGCTACATGAGATGCAACAGTGCTTCAACCAGATCGAACAGTTGCGCATGCCCGTCATCAGCGCGATCCACGGCGGCTGCATAGGCGGCGGAGTGGATATGATCTGCGCCAGCGACATCCGGTTAGCCAGCAGCGACGCCTTCTTCTGCATACAGGAAATCAACATAGGCATGACCGCAGATCTAGGCACACTGCAACGGCTGCCAAAGCTGATCCCAGAAGGCATCGTCCACGAAATGGCCTACACCGGCTGCCGCCTGCCCGCCGCCAGAGCGCTAGCAGTCGGCCTGGTCAATGAAGTCTTCGAGACGCAAGAAAGCATGCTGGCAGCAGCCCAAAAAATGGCAGAAGAAATCGCGCAAAAACCACCGGTCGCCATCTGGGGCAGCAAACAAGCCATTCACTACGCGCGCGATCATTCCACCCACGATGCACTACAGCAAATGGGCTGGCTACAATCGGGTATCTGGCAAAGCAGTAATTTGATGGAGGCGTTTATGGCTAAGCAGCAAGGCCGGGCGACAGCGTTTGCCGACTTGCCGGTTGCGCCATCGTTTTTGGATACGGATTATCATTTGAAGTGACGCTGACACCCGACTGATATTCTCAACCAATAGAGTCGTAAACTTCCATCTGACATCTATGCTGGATTTAAGAAATTGAGGAATTATATTCAAATTGCAAACATCAAGAAATCGATTTCCGCGACCGTCTCTGAAAGACTGACAGCGGTCATTCGCAGCTCGACAATTTGTGTTTTAACGACTTAGTTGACAGGTGATAATGGCAGCATTGACGTCTTGTTGAAAACGACCATTGAAGGCTTGTCAAAGAAGCTCGATTATATTGGGCATCAAACAAATTATTGTTTATTAACTTTACATAGTTTCACTGTTACTCTGAGGTGAGTCCATCCATTTCACGAAATAATTATGACCTGCCGCCAAGCAACGGCTTGGTTCAACTCACAAGAACGTTTAATGATTAACAAGCGAACCAAAAAAGGATTCCGAAACATCTTTATAAGTGATGGCAATTTAAATATATAAGTTACGTATTTACGATTAAAAAATACTTCAACAATCAATAAATCACGGCGAAATATTTAAATTTTGTCGCTAACCGTAGCATATTTAGAGTTCAAATTAAATGTCCAAATTATTCAGATTTTTTTCAGTGTTTGCTTTGATACTTGTGTTTAATGGTTCCCTGGCTAGCGACGACTCCCAGGCTAATTTTTTATATCAAAATAAAAATTATAAAGAAGCTTATCGCCTGTTTAAAGAAATGCTGATTAACAAGCAATATTCTTTAAGTGATATTGCTAATGCTCAATATAATTTAGGGTTGATGACTTATCACGGGCAAGGGGTAGTGCAAGACTATTCACAAGCATTGAACTGGTATGAAAAATCAGCGGCTCAGGGTAATGCGGAAGCTCAACTTCGCTTAGCAATTATGTTTGCCGAGGCAAAAGGAACTATACAAAATGATGAACAAGCCTTCATGTGGTTTGAAAAAGCAGCGACACAGGGGAGCATGCTGGCTCAGCACCATTTAGGCACCATGTATAGCGAAGGAAAAGGCGCTCAAAAGGATAACGGAAAGGCCAATATCTGGTACAAGAAAGCAGCCGAACAAGGTGATGTAAATGCCCAATTTAAGCTTGCTTCTAATTACGCAAATGGACAGGGGACTGAGGTTAATTTACAGCAAGCTTTTATCTGGTATGAAAAGGCGGCAATACAAAATAGTACTGCCGCTCAATTTAAGGTAGGAGAGTATTACGAACTCGGATTAGGTGTGCCGAAAAATCAAAAAAAAGCACTTTTTTGGTATGAGAAGGCAGCGCAACAAGGCGACCTAACGGCAATTACAAATCTCGCGGCAAAATATTATAACGCTCAAGAAGTAACGCAAAATTTCGAATTGGCGGCATATTGGTATCGTCTCGCGGCAGAAAAAGGAGACGTAAATGCACAATACAATTTGGCCGTTATGTACGCCAAAGGTCAGGGACTAGTACAAGACAATCAGCAAGCATTGATCTGGTATAAAAAAGCGGCTGATCAAGGGGACAGCCTAGCGCAATATAATTTAGGTCAATTATATGGAATGGACAATAGCTCAGCGCATGATGATCGTCTCGCCACATATTGGTATGAAAAAGCGGCTCAACAAGGCCATGCTTTGTCACAAAATAACCTAGCTGCAATGTATGATCAAGGCTTAGGAATAAAGCAAAACTATCAACAAGCGGCATTTTGGTACACCAAGGCGGCGCAGCAAGGAAATGCTAGTGCCCAATACAATTTAGGGATGTTGTACCTTTTAGGGCAAGGCGTGCAAAAAGACTTAGTGGAAGCATATAAATGGTTTTTGATTTCCGAAAAAAATAACTTGCTTGCTTTAAATAAAAGAAAAACGATAGCAAGCAAAATGACGGAAAAACAAATTTCCTTAGCCGAACTTCGTGCAATTTCATGGAGGTAGAGTAATCTTCTGCCAGCCCCACCTCGACCTTCTCTGGTTGATACAGTAATTGACATCTCACTTAAACAACTATTTTCCTTCGGCCTATCGAAGTTAATATAGAGAAAATTCTGTAGCTCATTGTAAACAACTAAATTATCTGGGCTTTGGAAGTAGATCCCGCTTTAGCTAATCCTGAACGTCGTTTTGCAGGTATATGAAGCGCGCGCCAGTGAACGTGGATACCAGACATTAATAATGAAACACTGCGCCACGGACTTGAAACAGATGCCTTGAAAGAGGCATTGCGGCAAGTCATCCGGGAAGAGCTGCATACAACTTAATTACGCTGTATTACCTTGCTACTTGCTGGTGGCGGTTCATTAATTTTACTGTACGTTAGTAATGAACAAGTCCAAATAATGAACAAAACTGATTAAGCTTTTTATATCCAAACCGTCGCTTATTTAAGCAACTCAAACTTAATCAGTTTTCCACTGACAAACCATTTCTTGACCGACTTAGAAATGAAAGCAGGCTCGCCATCGTCACGATGAAAAATCCCGTCTTGCATCCAGTGTTCATCGCCATTCGCGTAGATAGCTGAAGCGCCGCCTACCCTGTGCTGGATTTCTGAACGCTGGCCGAAACCTTCGCCTCGCTTGGGATTTTCTTTGTACCAAATTTTTGTGCCGTCGGCATATTCAATGGCCGGCAAATCATGGTTACGGCAACATGCGCCTTGTATAAAGTGGCGGACATTGCCGTTTGGATCGGTCAGGCTCCCTGTGAAACTTTTGGAATAGGCATTGCTTGACTTTGCATCAATGGGTTTTGCCATCATTTTTCTCTCGGTTGTTATTTACTTTTGATAGTGCAAAAATTAACGCGAACTGATTAGCCATTCGCCTTGCATTTTCGCCACGCCCGCTGTCACTAGCTCCGCCACCAATTGCTCGACCAACAGCGCGATGGGCGTGCCAATTTGTTGTGCGGCAGCGCGCATAATGCGGCTGTCTTGTATGTGTTTTACTACTTCTAGCATTGAAAATTTCTGCGCATCCAGAAGTAAGAAGGCGATCAAGGCCTTGAGTGCATTGCGCGCGTTGCGGCCGTGTTTGCCATTGTCTGCGGATAAATACGCCAGCCGGCTATTCGCCCTATCCAATGCGCCACGCACATCAGTGAACGGAGCACCGTGGCCGGGGATGACCAGGCGCACATCGAGCTCGCTGATGAGCTTGAGTACACTGGCTTGTTCAGCAAAACCGGATTCACCGACCAGCTCCGGGAAGATCACGCCAAAGCCATGCTCCCATAGTGCATCGGCAGAAATGAGGATGGCTTCGCTGGCACAATACAAGATCATCGAATGCGGATCGTGCCCGGGTGCCGCCATTACTTGCCAATCCAGGCCCGCCATGCTCAAGCTATCGCCCGGATTAATGCAATCATCAAAAGTAAAGCGTTCGCATTTTTGCGCGGTCGCTTCAAAAGTAAGTGCTTGCTGATCCCACACCGCAACGGCGGCAGCATCGGCTACCGGTATCAAGGTGCGGCAACCATACGTGCGCTGCAAGATGGCATTGCCACCGCAGTGATCGGAATGCAAGTGGGTGTTAATCAGGGTAGTTAACTTTCGCCCATTCAGCGCGTGCTGAACTAGAGCGAGGGTTTGATTCGCGTGTGTCAGATAGCCGCTGTCAACTAAGAAGGCACTGTCATCATCGATGCATAAAATATTATTCGACGACAGCCAGCCGCGTTCAAATACCTGCATGCCTTTTGGCATTTTGATTGATTGGTTGGCTGCGCTAGTCATTGTTGATATCGTTAATCAAACATGCGGTGCTTGATCTGACGCCAGATGCTGCGCTTGTCCTCGTTACTGGCGGTGCTCCAGCGTGTGATTTCCGGTATGGTACGAAAACAGCCGCTGCATACCTCTTTGCTGGTATCCATTTTGCAAATCGACAAACAAGGGGACGGGACATCGCCGAGCGCTGTTTCCGGATCGTAGTCGTAAAGGATGTTCATGCGTTCACCTTACTTGTTACGACACTTGTCGCCACGTCGGCCAAAGGCGCCGCAGTCATCTGTATTAATTGCGCCGGGCTAAGTTTAAAGACCGCATGTGGGTGCCCCGCCGCCGCCCAGATAAATTGATACTGCAAGAGATCTTCATCGATCAGCATGACGGTTTTTTGCAGGTGACCGACAGGGCAGACACCGCCGATGGCATAACCAATTTTTTCTTTGACAAATTTGGCATCGGCCTTGCCGAGCGGGCCAACAATTGCCGCTACTTTCTGCTCATCTACACGATTGCTACCACTGGCCACCACCATCACGGCAGCATCATCCGATAACCGACGAAACACGATGGACTTGGCGATTTCGGCAACGCTGCAACCGATGCCGGCGGCCGCTTCTGCGGAAGTTTTTCCCGAATCTGGCAACATCACGATGGGTAGGTGATAGCCCAAAGTTTGTAATAATGCTGCAACGCGCTGGACTGTATCAGGCAGAATTGTTTCAGATAACATGGCAAAAATCGATAATTGAACGACCTTATTTATACCATATCAGATAAACATTCGTCAGGTGCCGCCGTGGCTGGCTTCACGTTGATGGCAGAACCACCCCAAGATTGCAACAGCGCCTGATGTTGCGCTGGCACTTCGAAATATTTCATTCCAGCGCGATATTCATTCTCAGATAAAGTGCTGTATAAGCATTTGGCTTTGCAAATAACTTGGGTACGGGCTGACGCGTCACCCTGCTTTGGCACTTCCATCATCATCTGGTAAGTAGCGCCATCTTGTAATGGGTGAGCGCATTGCATTTTCAAGCCGCTAGCCGAGAAATTAAAAATTTTAGCCGGTACGATCTTACCCGGCGCGACCAAAATTGCGGCACGCCACGAGACATTAGTACGGGGAGCGGAACGGGACTCACTCATGTTGAAACTCAAATTTCTAATAAAAAAGACAATATTTCTGGACATTACTATGCCAGCACTTTCATTTCCATGTGGCAATTTTACGCTATTTTGGCCTTCTCTCGCAACCATGCAAGGGCACCCAAGCCCGCTTGCCGGCCAGTGGCAAAGCATGCCGTCAATAAATATCCGCCGGTCGGGGCTTCCCAATCGAGCATCTCACCTGCGCAAAATAAGCCAGGCGATGCACGGCACATGAGTTGCGTATCCAAGCCTTCAAAAGCTACCCCCCCGGCGCTGCTAATCGCTTCGTCGATTGGTCTAGGCGCGATCAGGCTTAAAGGTAAAAATTTAATCGCCGCGGCCAGCCGTTCGGGTTGTTGAAAATACTCAGCGGGCAGGCATTCATGCAGCAAGGCGGTCTTTAAACTATCAAGCCCAAGTCTGCTCTGCAAATGGCTAGACATAGAGCGAGAACCGCGTGGATGCAAGACTTCAGAGCGTACCCGCTCAACGGTCTTGCCGGGCACCAGATCGAGATACAAGATTGCCTTGCCGTCTTTTGCAATAGCATCACGTAAATGCGATGACAAGGCATAAATTAAACTGCCTTCTACGCCGCCCTCGGTCATGACGAATTGGCCTTGACGGGTGACGTTGGCACCAGTTTGATCACTGATGTGGGCGATGACTGAAGTCACCGGATGACCGGCAAAGCGTTGTTTGAAATAATCTGACCATGCCACATCAAAGCCACAATTTGCAGGCTGTAGCGGCGCGATTTGTATCCCTTTCGCCTGCAGTAAAGGCACCCAGGCGCCGTCAGAGCCAAGGCGCGCCCAACTGCCGCCGCCCAGCGCCAAAACGACTGCATCGGCACTGACTAAAACATCGCCCAGCGGTGTGGCAAATCGTAAGCGATCATCACTCCAGCCTAACCAACGATGCCGCATGTGAAATTGCACACAGTCATGGCGCAGCCGATGTAGCCAGGCACGTAACAATGGCGCAGCTTTCATATCTGTAGGAAAAACACGCCCTGAGCTACCAACGAAAGTCGCCACACCCAGTTCGGTTGCCCACGCCCTCAAAGAACACGCATCAAATTGTGCGATCAACGGTGTCAATACTTCACGGCGAGTTCCATAGCGACCGAGAAATGCACTTTGCTCTTCAGAGTGGGTAAGATTCATCCCTCCCTTACCTGCCAATAAAAACTTGCGCCCAACGGTAGGCATGGCGTCATACACATCAACCTGGCAACCCGCTTTAGCAATAGTTTCGGCTGCCATCAGGCCAGCCGGCCCACCACCAATCACGACAATCTTGCGCGGTGTTTGTTGCATACTTTTTTTCCAATTCAAATAGCCAATGACGCTATTGTAAACTGCTAGTGTTGTTATCATTGTTGCAGTCGTAGTTGCAATTGAGCGAAGACACCCTACAATGAAATAAATGGTACCCCATCGCAACTAAAATTGACTGCTCATGTTGATCAAAAAAACTCATCGCATTTGCGTAGTATTCTTGAGCCTAGGCGTTTCTGCCTGCGCATCTTTGCTGCCGTCTACTAAGCAAATCAATGATTTACCATGGAATAGTTATCAACAAGCGCAGCAAGTCTTTGCTCTGATTACACCCACACAAACCAGATTGCCTGATTTACAAAAAATGGGCATCGACCCTGACAAAACTCCCAACGTAACGCTGCTTAATCACGCTGATGTCACACGCCGTTTAGTGGCGATATCGACCTTGGAAATCAGTTTCCTGCCACCACTCGTGCAACAGTGTCTTGCTTCGTATACCGAATGCTTTGCCTTTCAGATTGAGCAAAAACGTCTGGATCGTAAACGCTATGGTAATTTTTGGCTGGATTTTTTAACCTTTAATCGCAAAGTAGAAATCTCAGGCTGGCAATTCGAAGCGCTGATCATCATGCACAAAGATGTGGTCGTCTACAAACTATGGACCGGCAAACCAACTATCTTGCAGCTTGAGGAAGAACGCAATCCTCTCGGTCCATTACAGGGTGCTGGTTCGAGTATTTTAAAACGTTGATTTACGCTTTTTTGTTACGGGTATATTTCTCATGAAAAATGTCTTACTAAAATCCACTTTTTTTTCGCTATTAATTTTATTCTCTGCCTTGTCAAACGCAACGGATTTAACTGAATTGAAACACCAGGTTCAGGAAACTGAAAAAGCGTTTGCCAAGACCATGGCGCAGCGTGATCACGCGGCTTTCAGCACTTTCTTATCTGAAGAAACTGTCTTTTTTTCTGGCTCTGGCGTTCTCCATGGCAAACAGGAAGTCGCACAATTCTGGAAACGTTTTTATGAGAAACCTGATGCGCCATTTTCTTGGGAACCCAAGGAAATCGAAGTGCTCGCTTCAGGTACCTTGGCGATCAGCAGTGGCCCTGTGTATGACGCAACGGGAAAACTCATAGCCAGCTTTACTTCGATCTGGCGGCTAGAAGCGCCGAACACCTGGCGTATTATTTTTGACAAAGGAAATGACGTGTGCGACTGCGATCAAAAGGTAATTGTAAAATAAAAAAGGGGCGAATCATTCGCCCCTTTTTTCACATTAACAATTTATTTTGCCCAGTAGCTGTGATAGTGCCCACGGAAATCGTTGGCAGGATCAAATACATTTTTTGGTCCGCCGTCATATGCAATATTTTGGCTTGTGACCAAATGCACCGGTGTCACGTATGCGCTTGGTGCCACACCTGAAAAAGCACGATTAAGTTCATCTACAACTTGCCAGCCATGTTCAAACAACGGCTCAGGTACAGTACCAATCTGCATAACGTTTCCACGGATGCGCTTATAAGCAGAGACAGAACCATCACCGGCTGAAAGCCCTTGCAATTTATTATTCGTCAGAGCCGCCGCTATTTCTGGTCTTTCCATGACATCAAAATACATGTCGTTCACAGCAATGACGTGAGTCCATTTCGCACCATGTTTTTTGACCAATGCCTCAACTACAGGAAGCATTTTTTTGTACGCCTCAAATGTAGGTAATTCTTCTACACTCAATAAACGGCAACTGTCGCATTGCTTGATGATCTCAATGATCGCACTTGATTTGGCGGTCATGTATGGATTAGAAGAATCGGTAAATACAACAATACCGGCCTTGGTATTGGATTCCACCACGCCATACAAAGCGGCGATTTGTGCGCTCTCTTTAGGGTTAGTTGTTATATTTGTGAATAAGCCTTCGACTGCCCCCGGCTTCACATTAGCATGCCAGCCAACAACCGGCACTTTGGCTTTTTCTGCTGCGGCAATACCCTTGACCTGGGTTGCCGCATCGACACCCGCCAACACGATTCCACTCGCTTTCATGTCAAGCGCTTGGCTGACCATGTTAGGGCTCTGGCATCGACCGCGACAATCGATCATTAAAATTTCCCATCCGGTTCCTGCGGTCGCTTCTTTTATACCAGCAAAGACACCGGCATTTCCCGCATCACTCATGTCGGACGAAATAAAAACAATTTTTTTGTTTTTTTGCAATTTCGGGCCATCAACCGGGCCTTCCCATTTCGACTTTAATGCCGCAGCTTTAGCCACTTTCGCATTGGCGCGACTGAGAAATTGCATAGGATTTTCTTGCGCCATCGCTTCACCAATGAAACAAGACACAAGCAACAGCACGGTCAGGTATTTACCTTTGATAGCAGTCATGATTCCGGAATAGTCAGATTAAAAGAAAACCGGTCTGTCGCAAAAACCAATGCAAACAAACCGCAACAATAAGAAACTTTACTACATTTAGTCGGCAATTATTACAGAAAATTGTCTCATGTAAATAAAGATTGAGTTTCCAACGGGCATCTTTTAATAAAATATTGCAATATCGCCTAATATCCGAATTATATTTTTAAAATACGTGATTTTTTTCCAAAAACCCCGACTTTTAAAGCAAAAATAACAAGCGTTACGAAGATAATTCAGGAAATTTTACTGCCAATGTATCTCTGCAGAACCCGCGTGGTCTACATTTCTCTTCACCGGATTGCCTAAAATTGTGACATCACCGCTTCCCGTTGCATGAACTTTGATCTCCTTAATCGCAAATACACGTGAATTAGCTGACCCAGTGGAATCTACAGTCACCTCGCCCGCCTTCAAACTAGCTGCATCGAGATCACCAGAACCAGACAACTTTACGTTCAAGATTTTGGTTTGCCCTTTGACATAGCCATCCCCAGAGCCTTGAAGTGCAAGTTCGAGTTTGTCGTTGTTCAATACCACCAATTTGATGTCACCGCTGCCTGCGGATATTGCTTTGATTTGTTGATATTCACCCTCAAATCTTAAGTCACCTGAACCACGTGTCTCCATATTGAGATTAATTCCACGAAAACCCTTCACATTACTGTCACCACTCCCTTGCATTTGAAGTTTTTCTAGATTTGGCAAGTTCAGCTCAACAATGAGCGGCTGCCGTGTCGTGATGATGAGCCCACGTGTACCGAGAAATAAAGTATTTCCTTCAATCTTAGACGTGACGCGTGACAACATACTGGCATCACCCTTGATCATCATTGAGGGGTTACTTGCCTGTTGCAGCACAAGATCAATCGAACCGCTCATGACAATATTAGTCACTTGTGCGTCGACAGGACGACTTTCACTGGCAACGATGCCAGCGGCATGCGCACGCATGAAACTTGCACTCGCAGCGATCAAGACGATAGCTAAAATCAGCATTGCAATGCCAGTTCTAATGATAAGTTTCATTTCATTCTCCAATTAATTATTTCAAATTCTCGACTTGCCGGAACTACTGAGATCTTCATTTCACGCTGCGGATTGGCGCAGCAGAGACACGTTCCAGTGTAAATATTTTTTAAATCCAACAAAGGTATATTTAGTCGTAAAAAGACAGAGCATGAACAAGGCAATTCCGCCCAATAAAAATGCTAAACCCTGAAAAATGTGGATAGTCTTTAAATGGTGTCCAATGCTCACATGCACTACTGACTTATCTACGGCTGCGTTGTCCTCCGCTTGCTTGGTTGCTACTGCGCTACTTACAGCCGAGCTACTTGCCGCAGCATTAACTACAACCGGGTTATTGATTACCTTCGCCGCTTCGCCCTTATCAACAGTTATCCCATATGGTGTGATATCTACGCTGACATCGCCATGGTACCCAGGGAACTCTTGGGTCACGTCGTCGCTTATATTGTTATTGATGTCATGAAAATGATGAGTAGGAATATTCAAATTGATGTGTGGAACACCTGCCAAAACTGTGGCTGTAATGACGATTCCAACAACATAAAACACCATTGCACTGAGATAAGCGGTAAACAGAAAAATGCTTCCGACAATGGCTGGAATGATCATAAAAAAATTGAGCATCATCACGCCAAGCAAAGCAACTAGCAAACTAGCAAAATTAGTTGGCGTCACTTTTTCTTTAAGGTCTTGATAACGCACGCCGGCACGTTTTTGCGCAGCCACAATGTGCGGTGCAGGCAAACTGGCGGCGATTTGTAACTCGTCACGTCCAGCAACCATGCCATCGACAAATCTACCTTCGTAAGCCCACATGGTGTCTTCAACTACCTCGGCAGGCAAACCATTAAGCTCTTGCCGCAAGGTGTTCATGTATTCGGTCTTATTCATTTTTCTCTCCATCAATCATCTGGCACAACGCACGAGCTGTGCGTTTATCAACACTGTAGGCATGTCGCGCAGATGATGCTATCGGCAAGCGATAGTGCGTAATATGTGAGGGATGAATTGCGAAAACCGAGGATAGATTGCGTGTCGCAGAATTTGGGCATCCGAGACTAATCGATAAATTGTTGTACAAAATACTAGCTAGCCCATGGGGCAGAAAATCGTTTGCTATTTGCAGCTCCCGATGAATGGGTCTTTCAAGTTAATCAAAGCTATGCGGACTTGGCGCCGCCGCTGGAAAAATCATGGTAATGCATGTACCTTGCTGCAATTGACTGGAAATACTGATGCTGCCACCCAATACTTCGGTCACCAGGTTATAGACGATATTCATTCCCAAACCAGAACCACCTTTACCTAATTTTGTTGTAAAAAAAGGATCGAATACTTTTTTAAGATCGCTCTCGGTGATCCCTATTCCATTGTCTTCAAAACTGAGCGTCACGGTCTTATCACTGTTAAGTCGCGTTTTTATTTGCATCTTGCCGTTGCTTCGGCCATCAAATCCATGAGCCACCGAATTACCGATGAGATTAGTGACAACCTGCCCAAGCGCACCAGGAAAACTATCCATCACAATGCCGGGTTCAAGGTCATTCTCGATCACAAAACCCGCCTTGCGATACAGCGGTGCATTCGTTAAGACAATTTCTTCCAGCATTTGGCTCAGATCGAACAGTCGTCGCATATCGCTGGTCTGATCCACCGCAACATTTTTGAAGCTACGGATCAAATCGGCAGCCCTGGTCAACGAGCGCAATAAGACATCGCTACCATAGGCAATTTGACTCAGAAAATGATCAAAAGATGCACGGCGCAATTGTCCCCCAAGTACTTCTGATTGCACACGTTTGGATTCGTCTTGTATCGTACTGGCAATCGTCACCGCGTTGCCTATAGGCGTATTGAGTTCATGTGCAATTCCAGCGACCAACGAACCCAAGGAGGCTAATTTTTCTGAACGTATCAATTCTGATTGAATTTTTTTAAGTGATGCTAATGCCTCAGCAAGCTCGGCATTTGACTGCTCTAGTTTATGGGTACGCGAGCTGACTCTTTGCTCCAATTCGGCATTCAATTCCCTAATTTGCTGCTCAACCTCACGCTGCTGCGTCACATCTATTTGACTCAAAATGTACATACTTTTGGAATCTGGACCGGTATCATAAAGACGCGCAGAGAAAAGAGTGTTGATAATTTTTCCATCGCCACGACGTACTAACGCTTCAAATCCATCCACCTGGTGTTCGGTCAGTAATAATTCGACAAACTCCCTTCGTCTTATATCGTCCACCCATAGTTTCTCCTTATAGTTGCGCAATAGCCCAAGCGCCTCTTCTTTCGAATACCCTATCAACTTAAGCATGGCATCGTTAACCGCCTCGACGCGCTTGAGTTCAAAATTCATAATGGATAAGGGGGCGGGTGAACGTTGAAAAATTTCAGAAAATTTAAATTCGGAATTACGCAGAGAGATCTCGGATAGCCGCAATTTTTTTATGTGCAAACGCAAAACCCAGGCCATCAGGAAAAACAGCGCTAAAACAGACAGCGTGAAGACGACACGCCGCTCCATACGCGAGGTCCAATACGTCAGGATACTGACAAAATCACGGCCATAAATCACCGTCAGAGGGAAGCCGGATATCTTGCGGTAAGTGTAAAGGCGAGGGAATTCATCATCCAATAAGTTGGCATCTTCGAAATCACCTTCAACCGGCATAGTCGGTAATTGTTCAATGACGGTCGAGGTCGAAATGTCGCGATCAACATAACGCGCCTCAAACGGTGAACGTACGATGATAAATCCTTCATTCGCGATCAGTGACACCATGGCATTGCTTTGTTGCGCTACTCTGGCATACACGTCAGCGAAATACGACAAGCGAATATCTGTGCTAATGATGCCTATCGGTTGATTTTCCAGATTGTAGATATTGCGCGCCAGCGGCAACACTAACTGGCTGTCATAACTACTCTGGTAAGGGTGGCCGATAACCGGCTGCGTATGTTCAGGGTGGGTCAGCAAAAATTGCACATATTTGCGATCGTTCACATCCGCCCGGTGCGCCGGATAATCCGGCGAAGTCACCCAACTCACGCCGGACAAATCGACGTATTGTAATGCCTTGATAAATCTGCTGTCTTGCAAGCCGTAGGCTTTCAGGACGGCAGGAATATCGGCATCATTGCGTCGCATGGTAACGATAGCCTTGGCGACGTTATCGAGCTTTTGTACGCCATCTTGCAAGGTCTGCGCAGCGTGCTCCTCAAGAATGCGGGTGGCAACCAAACCATTGACACGTTCGGCAGCGAGCGTCTGCTGTTTGTCTTGATCCAGACTCCACCATAATTGCGCCAATATGACGAAAAAAATAACAGCAAAAAATCCGGAGAGGAGGATGCTGGTATCAAAACGGTGAGCAGATGGATCAAACTTGTCCACTATTTTCTCTTCAATCAAATGTAGTAATCCATTCTACCGGACAAAATTAGCGCAGGAGGACACTGTCGATGATTTGACAGTGTCATTTTTTTGCACGGCACAACGCAACCGATAAACAAATGTAATTACTTGACGCGCCCTTCTCGCCACGCCTGCATGAGTTTTTCATAGGCGATTGTTTCGCCCTGTGGTTTCTCATTTTCCAATTTTTTCCAAGGCGCGCCTTTATCCGAAAGATACTTGTTGGGATCAGTTTTTGGATTGAGTTTAGGTGGGCAGACTTTCATACCGGATTTTTCTAACCCTGCCATGACTTGATCCATTTCTTCAGCTAGATTATCCATCGCGGCTTGCGCTGTTTTTTCTCCAGAGACTGCGGTTGCGACGTTCTTCCACCACAACTGCGCCATTATGGGGTAATCAGGCACATTATTTCCGGTGGGTGTCCACGCCACCCGCGCCGGACTACGATAGAACTCAATCAAGCCGCCATATTGATCGGCATTTTTTGTAAAATACTCATGGCGGATATCTGAGTCACGGATAAAAGTTAAGCCAACGATAGACTTTTTGAGTGACACGGTTTTGGAGGTAACAAACTGCCCGTACAACCAGGCTGCTGACATTCTATCGAGCGGTGTGCTTTTAAGATATGTCCATGATCCCACGTCCTGATAACCATTCTGCATACCGTTTTTCCAGTATGGGCCATGTGGCGACGGTGCCATTCGCCATTTTGGTTTGCCATTGGCATCGACCGCCGGCAGACCAGGTTTAGTAGCGCCCGCAGTAAATGCGCTATACCAAAAAATTTGCTGCGCAATCTGACCTTGCGCAGGGACAGGACCGGCATCACCGAAGGTCAGGCTTAACGCTGATGGTGGCGCATATTTTTTCATCCACTCGATGTATTTACTCAAGGCAAACACCGCAGCCGGTGAATTGGTAGCGCCACCGCGCGACAGCGAAGCCCCTACCGGAGTGCATTTATCGGCAGCGATACGGATACCCCATTCGTCGACCGGCAAGCCATTCGGAATTCCCTTATCGGCGGCACCTGCCATAGAGAGCCAAGCATCGGTAAAACGCCAACCCAAGGAAGGATCTTTTTTACCGTAATCCATGTGTCCATAGATTTTTCGGCCATCGATTTCCTTAATGTCATTACTAAAAAAATCGGCGATATCTTCATACGCAGACCAGTTTTGCGGCACGCCAAGTTCATAACCGTATTTTGCCTTGAACCTGGCTTTAAAATCCGGACGCTCAAACCAATCTGCGCGAAACCAATACAAGTTGGCAAACTGCTGGTCTGGCAATTGATACACTTTTCCGTCCGGTGCCGTGGTAAAACTCAGACCAATAAAATCCTTCAAATCCAGACCTGGGTTAGTGAATTCTTTGCCGATACCATTTATATAGTCAGTCAATACTACAGTCTGGCCATAGCGGTAATGGGTGCCAATCAGATCGGAATCATTCACCCATCCATCGTAAATTGATTTTCCTGATCGCAGTGAGGTCTGCATCTTCTCTACCAGATCGCCTTCCTGTATCACATCATGTTTCACTTTGATGCCGGTAATGTCAGCAAATGCCTTGCTCAATACCTGCGATTCGTAGACATGCGTATCCAGGGTTTCGGATACCACAGTGATTTCGGTCACGCCTTTTTTTTTCAACTTTTCGGCGGCTTCGATGAACCATTTCATTTCATCCAACTGCTGTTTTTTATTCAAGCTAGATGGTTGAAATTCTTTAGCAACCCATGCTTCTGCGGCTTTCATGTCGGCGCTTGCCTGACCGCTTACACCGGCAAGCACAATCAATACTAATTTGAGTTTTAAATTCAGATCCGGTTTCATATCGCCTACTTTCAGATGGAATTTTTCGCTATCCAATCATCTAATTTTTTATCACTACCGGCCGGTAAATGCAGGCCTAATTTTGAGCGCCGCCACAAGATATCTGTTGCGTTTCTGGCCCATTCATATTTCATCAAATAATGTACTTCAGTGGCATATAGATTATCAGCAATCAATTCGCCAAGCTGCTCAATGGAAGCGCAATCTTTCAGTAAGTGATGGATTCTGGTTCCGTAAGCATGCGCGTAGCGTTGCACCAATGATGCTGGCAGCCAGTGATATTGCTTCTGTAAATTGGACACGAACGTGGTGAATTTTTTTACTGAACGGTTGCTCGGTTCAGCACCATGAATATCACCGCCGGGCAAACATGCGTGGGCGGTCCAGGCACTTTGTTGGTTCGACAAAACTGGCGCGATCAAATCAACTGCGTCTTCGGCCAATTTTCTGTAGGTAGTAATTTTCCCGCCAAAAACGGTTAATAGCGGCGCTCCTGATTCATCCAGTTCCAGCCGATAATCGCGGGTGATGGCTTTAGCGTCTTTCTCGCCATCGTCCACCAGCGGACGCACGCCTGAATACGACCACACCACATCGGCTGACCGGATCGCCTGTTTAAAATACAAACTACTCAATTCGCATAAATAGTCTATTTCATCGGCGGCTATCGTCACGTGATTGATATCGCCGCGATAATCAAGGTCAGTAGTCCCGATCAGCGTGAACTCTTTTTCATACGGAATCGCAAACACGATACGACCATCCGGATGTTGAAAAATATACGCATACGGATGATCAAACAAACGTTTCACCACGATGTGGCTACCCTTAATCAAGCGCAAGGTTTTACCAGCTTTATGCGGAGTACTAGTCTGTTGAAATTGCGCTGCCCATGAGCCGGTCGCATTGACCAGACAGCGCGCTTTAACCTCAATAAGCTTGCCTGAATTGTCGCATAAGCGTGCATGCCATTTTCCGTCTTTCTGCACCACCGATTCGCATTGCGTTCTGGTCAGAATAGTCGCAGCTTTTTCAAGCGCATCCATAGCATTTAGCACGACTAATCGGGCATCATCTACCCAACCATCGGAGTACATAAAGCCACGGCTAAATTCTGTTTTTAAACATTCGCCTACGAGGTGACGGCGCAGATTGACGCCACGCGAGCCGGGTAACAGCTCTCGCCTTGCCAGCATGTCGTACAGAAATAAACCCACGCGTAACATCCATGCAGGTCGCAGCCCTTTCATGTGTGGCATAACAAAGCGAAGCGGCGAAATAATATGTGGTGCAGAACGCATCAAGACTTCGCGTTCTATCAGGGCTTTTCTGACCAGACCAAATTCATAATATTCCAGGTAACGCAGCCCGCCATGAATTAATTTTGACGAGGCAGAAGAAGTGTGAGAAGCCAGATCATCTTTCTCGCACAAGATGACCGACAGGCCACGCCCGGCGGCATCACGCGCGATACCGCTACCATTGATGCCACCACCGACCACCAAAACGTCACAAGTTAAGGTGTTAATCACGGTATCACTATTTACGGGCAGCATCAAAGGTACGCAGCCAGGTCAATTGCAAAACTCTGGCGTCACTGCTGGCGCGATGGCGTGTAATGCGCAGCTCATTTAACACATGATCCTTGGTGGTATGCCATTGCTCTTCCTGCTCTTGATTGATGATTTCACGCAGATCTGCCAGCTTAAAACGCGGCACGATATCAGCTGCATCGAACAGCCGCGCCATCCAGACGTAATCTTGACCCCAACCATCGGTATACACAGTGAAGCCACCGAGGAAAAAATTGAGTTGCTCTGCGACGTAAGCAACGGATTTGCCACGTTCGACCAAAATCTCGCGCGGAATATGGTGGACTTTTGCGGCATCAATATCCCAGTGTTCCCAATCATTTTCCGGGCGTATCAAAGAACACCAACCTTCGCCATGACGGCCAGAAAACCCCACTTCAATAGGATAACTTCCCTTGCCAAAACCAGAGGCTTCGAAATCAATAATGATAGGGACAGTCATCACCGCTAGCTCCTTGGCGTTGGCACGATGAAAAGTTTATTCTCATTTTTCTATTGTGCCTTATTTTTTCACTATTGCAAGTTGTACGCTGGGGAATTGCGCCTTACATGCCATAAACACGCACATGGCGACGCAAGTTTGCAACGGAAGCCGGGCCAGCCAATGATGTCGACTGCCATTTCTATCGCTTATTCACTTTCTCTGACACGCAAAAAACTGGCAAACTTTGGCAATCCGCTCGAGGTTAAGTCGCGATACCGATAGCTAATCGTGGCACCGATTTTAGGCGGGTTACGTCGCTGCTCGTCTGATAAACCCGTGCCCAAACGAAAGCGCTGGCCATCTGGCGTGACAACCATCAAGGCACCCAACATGCCTTTATATTTACCCTGCCCTGGCTCATAGGCGATCACTTCAGCTTCAGCATCTAGCTGGGGTTTGAGTTTCAGCAATATCTCAGAACGACCGGTTTGCCATTGCGCATCGAGTCTATGTAACATTAAGCCCTCGGCGCCAGCATGGACAATTTTATCCAGCATCAATTTTAATGCCGCTCTATCGGCCACCCGGCTTTGCGGCAGTACCTGCAACCATGCCACGCCAGAATTTTTCACGCTCGCTTCTAGCGTCTGGATGCGCGCGGCAAAATCGCCCGCGCCATTCGGTAGTTCATACAATTGATAAGTGATATTTTTCCACTCGGCATCGATGGCTTCCTGGCGTCGCACTGCGGCGGACAGACGTTCAAAACTCTGTCGCCCCATCCACAATTCGCCATCTAATGCATGGGTGGGAAATCCCGCCGTAAACCATGCCGGCGCATGGATGATGCGGCCACTGCGAAAGCGGAGTTGCCTGCCATCCCAGACCGCGCGGACGCCATCGAGTTTTTCGCTGACCAGATATGTGCCAGGGTCGAATTTGTTCGAATAATTTTGCGCCAACAACAAGGCCGGTGCATCTGGCAGTGAATTGAATGTGGCGTGTTCGGCAGCCAGCGTGGCTACAGTCGGTTGTAATGCCCCGCTCAATAACAACAAAGCCATCAAGCGCCGCAAGGGAGGAAACTGAGGAGATTTCTTATTCATTTTTTTATCCTGAAAAGACAAGGTTCCTGCCGGTGAATTCCGGCACGATATGAAGATCAATTTTCATTGTTAATTATTATAGTCTTTTTAGTAATTTATTATGGTGAATTATTTACAACTGATTAAGTTGCCTGGGAACAGAAGAAAAATGCAAAACTTTCTTGTAAATTAATGCACTTGCAATAATATGGACTATGAAACCTCCCGTGCCGCACTGGGAGTCGGCATCAAGCAAAGCCTCGGGACACACATGCCCAAATGGATAAGTATCGCAATATTGGCGATAACACTAAGCTTTTCGACCGCGCAGGCGTTTGCGAATGGCCCACGTGATTGGGCTAGCCTGATGCTGATAGGGCAAACTGAGCGGCAGCAAGGCCGAATTGAATTATCAGTAGCAACTTTGCAGCAGGCTGAAAGTTTTGCCAGCAATGATCAGGAACGACAAAAGGCGTTGGTAGAATTAGCCACTTCGCTGCGTCAGGCGCGGCGCCTCAACGAAGCTGAACTGGCCTTGCATTCAGCGCTGGCACTTTCCATGGGGGTTGGTGAGCCAGGCGCAAAAATAGAATTTGAACTCGGCAATCTTGCCACATTGCGCAAGGATGAGGCGACCGCGCATAGCCATTATTTGCTGGCTCAAGAGCTAGCCGGCAAGACAAGCCCGCTAGCCATTCGCGCCAGCTTAAATCTGCTGCGCCCGCTCGAGCATGCTGCACAACTGGCAGGCCTGTATACCCTGTTCGATCAGATCGCCGATGGCACACAAACGCAATTTGATGCGCAGCTATATCTGCAACTCGGTCATCAGGCAGGGCAAATGGCCAAGGCCGGGTTGCCACTGGCTTTCCGCAGCCTGGAGAGGGCGCGCTCGCTCACTGCCACGCCATCCAATTCAGCTGGTTTGCGCTTGCATCTTGAAGCACTGGACGAACTGGCGCAACTCTACGAACAGCAAGCGCGTCACGCCGATGCACTCAAGCTAACGCAAGCAGCATTGCAGCAACTGCGCGCCGACAGCAATAGCGTCGCTGGCGATGTGCAGATTGTCCTTGAATGGCGACTCGCGCGGCTGTATCAGGTGCTTGAGAAAGATCAGCTGGCATTGGCCGCCTACCAAAGAGCGGCGAATCAGCTAGAGCTGATGCGGCAGGATATTCCAATAGATTACGACGATGGCAGATCCTCCTTCCGTAGCACTTTTGAACCGATTTACCTCGGGTTGATTGATATGTTGCTGAAAAAAGCCGCTGCCCTGCCCGAACCTGAGCAGGAAGAACTTCTATTGCGGGCGCAAAATTTGTTGGAACTAATGAAGCAAACTGAACTGCAAGATTATCTGGCCGACCGTTGCGCACTGGACGCCGTCAAAGGCGGTAGCGTGACCGTGATCCCGCCCGGCAGCCTGATCTTGCAGCCGATAATTTTTGCCGACCGCATAGAGCTGCTGGTGCAAACGACAGGCAAAATTAGCCGCTATGCCACACCAGTTAAGCAGCAACAACTAGTTGCCCTTGCAAAAAAATTCGCCGATGAATTACGAGAAAAACAAGGCAATTATCTGAGTTCGGCACAACAGCTGTACGATTGGATACTCAGGCCGCTGGAAGGCTACATCGCCGCCAATAAAATTGATACCGTCGTGTTTGTAGCAGATGCCGCGTTACGTACCATGCCACTGGCCGCGCTGCATGATGGCCAGCAATACGCCATAGAAAAATATGCGATCGCGAATGTCACCGGCCTTAGTATGACCAACACCAACCCACCGCCAACAACGGAAATGAGTGCGCTAGTAGCGGGCGCATCAAGCTTTGGGCACGTGGTTGAAAAGTATGCCTCACTGCGTTCTGCTGAATTGACAGAAAACGCATCGGCTTTAGCCATCAGCAACGCCGAGAATGGACGAATGCTACGCTCTGTCAGGGCGAATGCCAAAGCGCGCGACTTTCTTGCACTAAGCACACGTGCAGAACAACTTGACGCCTTACGTACTGCACTTGCCTTACCCGGCGTCAGCAAAGAAATTCATGCCCTGCAAAGTATCCTGTCGGGCAGCACTTTGCTGGATGCAGAATTCACACTCGACGCGTTTACCCTGGCAGCGCAATCGGCACAGTATCGTATCGTCCATGTCGCCTCACATGGCATGTTTGGCGGC
>JANYFV010000088.1 GCA_025359635.1 Undibacterium sp.
TCAGACAAGCTATTGGCGCCTATGTTTTGGTCACTCAATATTGGTCTGGCGATGATGGTATTTATCTCCTTAGTGCCAGCCGGTATCTATCAGGCCTGGGCCAGCGTCACCAAGGGTATGTGGTTTGCCCGTTCACCGGAAATCGTGCACTCGCATCTGATGGAAACTTTCGTCTGGATGCGTGTTCCAGGTGACGTGGTATTTGCTGTCGGCACAGTATTTCTGGCCTTGTTCGCGCTGCGTTTGCTCATTCCAGGAAAGCGCGCGCAGCCGATTCGCAGCCGATTGTCAGCCAAAAAAATACCACCCAAAAAACCTAATTGAAACTTATCGGGCAACCTGGAAGTCGCCAGAAAATTTCCGGCACTTCCATTCACGACACTGAAATTCACAACACTAAAGGAAACTTAATCATGACACACAATTGCTCTACACCTAACATCAGCAACGGCAGCTACCCATTTGATGCGCGTGGTGTCGCCAAACGCTTCCGCCATGCTGCCATCTTTGGCGCTCTGGAATCGCTGCAAGCGGGCGAGACCATGCGTTTTTGTAATGACCACGATCCATTGCCCTTACTGGCGCAACTTGAGCAACGTTTTGGCAACGGCATTAAGATCAGCTATGTCGCACGCGCACCCGGCGAAGTCGTCATTGACTTTATGATAGTCAACTGATTCCGGAGATATTTTATTAGCGCAATTATTCATCAGCCATGACATGGGACGTTTCATTTTGATCGCCCATGTTGTAGTTGATCTCACTCAAAAAAACGCTGGAGAAAAAAATGAAAGCGCTACAATTTCGACCATGCCAGCTGGCAAGCGTTAGAGTTTAACGCGCATTAATCGGACCTAATCAAAGTAAATCAAGCTTCAATCAGCTGCGTTCAAGAGTACCACCGAGACCAGCAATGCAGCATCTGTTAAGGCAATCAAATCATGCTTCACGTTACCAGCCAAATACAACAAATCACCGGCCCGAAGAATTTTCCGCTCGCTTTCGACACCGACATCGACCTCGCCTTCAAGACAATGTATGGTAATCGGCCCGCTGACATGATGTGCAGCGATTTTTTTCCCAGCAAACAAAACCATACGCATGACTTCAAGGTGAGGCCCTTTAAACAAGGCAGTAGTTTTAGCGTCTGCAATCAGTGCCCCTAGCGGCAATACGCTAGCGACTTGACCTGAGGTGAGATGCGGTATGGCCATAATGGGTCTCCAAAATAAAATTTAATGTCATCGTGCAAAAAATGCCAATGCAGCGATTATGGCAATCCATTCCGGCCATACTGCATAAAGCCATTGCGCTCACTCAATCGCTGGTAATACGCAGTCACAGCAGCTAGCTCCACCCTATCGATAGGTGCCGACATCCAGCGATGTACCGATAAGCCTAGCACAATATCGGCCAGCGAAAAAGTCACGCCATTCACGTAGCCACCGGTGCGCCTAAGTTGCGTATCGAACAATTGCATATGGCGGTTCCAATCAGCTACGCCGGCAACAAGCGCGCTTGGATCTTGGTGTGCAGCGCTCTGGCGCACCAATGCCAAGAAGGCGTAGCGCCATGAATTATTCAACTCTGTGGCTTGCCAATCCATCCACTTCTCTACTTGCGCCCTCGCCATAGGTTCTTGGGGCAAAAGATCAGCGCGTTGATGCTTGCTGGCGAGGTAACGGCAGATAGAGTTTGATTCCCACAAACTGATGCCCTCATCGACAATCACAGGCACCATGCCGTTGGGATTGAGCGCCAGAAAATACGCTGTATCGGTGGCCTGATCGCACATCAATTCTTTGGTGATCACGGTGATGTCACTTCTGAAACACTTGATGCATATCAAAAATGCTGCTGAACCGACCGCATAATGTGAGGTCTTTTTTCTGCGCCTGTTGCGGCTACTGCTGAAACAGGCGATCATGCAAAGCAAGCACAGACATTTCATCGAAGGCCCTCATTATGATTAATCACAGAGCATGCGCCCTGAGCACAGCGGCAATTCTGCTAGGAATTAGCGCTTGCAAACCAGTGCCTACCAATGCCTGGTCTGGTTATGTCGAAGGCGACTACTTGTATCTTGCCGCGCCTATAGGTGGTCGCATTGAATCGCTCTCGGTCGCCGCCGGCCAGCAAGTCAGTAAAGGCGCACCGCTGTTTTCACTCGACAAGGAAATTGAAGATGCCAGCCGTGACGAAGCTGCGGCACGCGCTATAAGTGCCAGAGCGCAGGCAACAAATGCTGACAAAGGCAAGCGGCGCGAAGAGCTTGCCGTCAGCGAGGCACAATTGGCCAATGCCCAGGCACAAGCGGCCTTGGCAAGGAACGATCTGACACGGCAACAACAATTGCTCACACAAGGCTTCATCTCTCAATCTCGGATTGACGATGCCAATACCGCCGTTAAGTTAACCCAAGCGCGCGTCGCTGAACTCAACGCCGCTTTGCGCGTGGCAAAATTGCCGGCCCGTGTAGACGAACGCAGCGCCTTGCTAGCTGCCGCCAGCGCCGCAGATCAAGTGGTCCGTCAGACACTATGGCGTAGCGGGCAAAAATCTCTCGCTGCACCACAAACTGGCTTAATTGCAGAAGTATTTTTCCGCCCCGGTGAATATGTTGCAGCGGGACAGCCGGTACTATCGCTGCTGCCGCCAGAGAATATCAAGCTGCGTTTTTTTGTGACTGAGAGCGAGCTAGGCGGCATCGCGACCGGGCAAGCGGTACAGATCAGCTGTGATGCCTGCCCCACATCAATCGCTGCTCATATCACGCGCATTGCCAGCCAGGCAGAGTACACACCGCCAGTGATTTATTCGAATGCACAACGCGCCAAATTAGTCTTTATGGTCGAAGCGCGAACCGATCATCCGCATACACCGCAATTACATCCGGGACAACCGGTCGAGGTCAAAGCTATGCAATCAATTAGGGTTGCAAACGCGCTTGCGACGGAGAAAAAACCGTGAATAGTCTGGCCATCGACGTCACAGGTCTGAGCAAGATTTATAGCGAACGCGCCGTGGTGGATCAGATCGATCTACAACTTGCAGAAGGGCGAATTTGCGGTTTTCTAGGACCTAACGGTAGCGGCAAAACCACCACCATCCGCATACTGTGTGGCTTGCTGACACCGGACGCGGGCAGCGGCACTTGCCTGGGTTTCGATATCTTTAAAGACGCCACCAAAATCAAGCGGCAAGTTGGCTATATGACGCAAAAATTCGGCTTATATGACGACCTGTCTATTCGCGAGAATCTCGATTTTGTCGCCCGTTTATTTGAACTTCCGCAGCGCAGAGATGCCGTTGATGCCTCGCTAGAACGCCTCGGGCTGACTGCCAGGCAATCCCAATTGGCCGGTTCGCTGTCTGGTGGTTGGAAGCAGCGTTTAGCCCTTGCCGCCTGCCTTATCCATGAACCACGTTTACTCTTGCTAGACGAACCAACCGCCGGAGTAGACCCGAAAGCGCGGCGCGAGTTTTGGGATCAGATTCATCTGCTGGCTGCGCAAGGAATTACCGTACTGGTCTCAACGCATTACATGGACGAAGCAGAACGCTGCCACGAACTCGTGTATATCGCTTACGGAAAAATTTTGGCACGCGGTACTGAAGACAGCATCATCCAAGATTCCAAACTCAAGGTATGGACGCTGCAAGGCGATACCCTGGGAACTTATCTGGATGCGCTGAAGGCCGCGCCCGGCGTACTCAGTGTT
>JANYFV010000176.1 GCA_025359635.1 Undibacterium sp.
CCGGGAAACAGTAATCAAACGGATCGTAGTGAATTATTTTTAATCACTTCTTTTTAAAAATAAAATAGCAGCCCCAAAGCCCTCAGCATGAAAATGTTGAGGGCTTTTTTATTAGCCGTGTAGCGCGTCACTTTGCCATCGTATAATTTGCCAAATTATTTATCGTAAGATTTGGCGTTTTTATGATGGTTTTGCCGCGCTTCTATCGTATTAAAAATTATCTTTCCCGCACTTAAATCATACGTTTTACCACTCCTCGTCGTAACCTTAACCAAACTTCATCGTAACCCCAAAAAACCCCAAAAACTGACATCACTTTTCAACAAGATTAATCGTTTATTTTTATGATGCGGCTGGCTGTCTGGAAATAACATAACGCCATTTTTGTGTTTTTATGTGGTGAGGTTTTTAGATTTTTAGACGATGAAATCGGGAATTGTCCTTCACTCCCGCTGTTATTTTTTGCAGTTTTTGCAGCAGTTATTGTCGTGTTACGATGCTAGCGGACTTGCTGTTTAATCAGCTCCTCATGTGAGCGCCAATGTGGCTGAACCAATACACTATTCACATGCGTAATCGTCACTATTTTTTTCGTTTCTCTGCACGCTTCAATTAAACTACCGTAACATAAATTTCGGCATAAGCGTAAATTGCCTTGCGCGGCGCGTAAGATAATTTCAATAGCACCGCTGTCAAAGGTGTTAATACCAAGCCGAACATTTTCTAATTCGCGAACAATATAACTTTCAAGATCGCCATCGTTTAATGGCACAAGAGATGCCGAATAGGTGATGCGACTTTTAATATCCTGATTGACCATCATCGAGAGATAATACAACAAATCCCGCTGACCCAACAAAATCAAACTGTGTTTCTTTGGGAATTGCTCAAACAACAAACGCAATTTTCGCAATACATGCATGTCGAGTAAATGCGCTTCATCAATCACAATATACAGGGTTTTACGTTCGCGAACATGATTGAATGCTTGTTGAATTAAATTCTTTTCCAGATTGTTTGTGGCAGATTCAATTTTAAAAGAGTCGGCGAGTTGCTGTAACACCTGCAAGTAAGTATGCAGTGTTCGCGAGCAGGATACGACAGTGACATCGCGCTCCGTGCCAAAGCTTTCAATATGTTCCCGCAATACACTTTTGCCGACGCCCGGTTCGCCGACAATCACACTGAAGCCACCTTGCTGCGCATGAATTTTAAGAATATCGACAATGGCTTTTTGTTGTGGCAGCAAGGTTAAATCGCTGCGGTTAAAGGGTTCTTTGGCAATACCTAATGTGGATTTAATCATTGCTCATCGCCTCCGCTTTTGCGGCGATTCGCGTGGAATTGTAAATTTAATAACTGTGCATCGCCCATACGTTTTTCATTAAAATACACCACGAAGCGATGACGCTTGCTGCGGTCGTAGCGAACTTGTATGGTTTTTTCGCGCAGGTCGACAGGGCACTCGTATTGTTGCGAGTTGATCGAGAAGACATTGGTTTTGCTGACTTTGCGATTTTCTTCGATAAAGAAAACTTCTTCGGTATATTCATCATCGGTGAGGAATGTAAGGTGTTGACGATCAAGATTGAAACGGTCGATGGGCACCATCTGGATGCCAGCATGAGGCTTTGAGTTGTATTCATTTTCAATCCAGTCGTGCGTTAGCGCATTGAGTGATTCGAGTGAGGTGAAGTTGAGATGCTGCACTAAAAATCTGTCTCTAAATCCGCGAAAAAATCGCTCAATTTTGCCTTTTGCCGCACCATCTCTTACGGGGGCGTGAGATAAAATAATATCGAGTCTCACACAGGCTTGCAGAATTTCTTTCGACGTGTAGTTAGAACCATTGTCGAAATACAAGCGCTGCGGTTTACCACGTTTAAACAGCGCGGTACGAAACGCATCAATCATGTTGTCGGTATTGTCACGGTAGAAGAACTCGCCGTGCGTAACAACGCGACTGGCATCATCGATAAATGCAATCAAAAATGTTTTACGCCACGTGCCATCGGCTTGTTGGATAGAGGGCCCGTAAAGGGTGTCCGCTTGCCATAGCTCGTTGGCGAATTGCATCGCAAAGGAATGGCGCAATTTTTCCACTTGTTCCGATTTGAGTAACTCGTGCTCGCGCACCATGCGATAAAAAGTGGTGGGCGACAATTGGCTGCGCTGAAAATAATGTTTATCAATGAGTCGCCGATAGAGTGCCGATTTGGGAATGACGCCGACCTTATTGTGACTAAAGCTGGGCAGTATTTCATTCATGGCTTCCGCCAATTCATTCACTTGAATTTTTCGGTAGGTATTTTTATCGGCACGGGTTTTATTATCGAGCGTCGTCATGCCATTTTTTTTAAAGCGATACAGCCAGGTGCTAATGGTTCTCCAGGTGAATTGATAGGTCGCATTCGTTTGCGCATCATTAAAGGTGCGTTCGCTGACGGATTTAATCCGTGCTTGAATGCTATCGCCCGGCGCGTAGTCAATGGCACTGAGCACGCGAAGGCGAAGTTCAAAAGACGGCTTTTTCTGGGCGTGGTTGGGTTGTTCGATCACTGTCATGGGTATTGCCTCTGTAGATGGATGGTCGTTCAGAGGATATTCGAAAACAAATAGCGTCAACACTGACAAGGTTTGTTGCATGGCGAAGCGAGAAAAAATAGTTACAGCTTGTTCGACATACTTGATGTTAATTTGGAAAACATGGTGATGATGAAAGGGGAAGTCTTTGAAAAAAATAAAAAGTTATTTAAAAATACGTGAACACAAAAAGGCAAATAAATCGATCAGCAAGCCAAGACAACATAATCCATTAAAGCTTACATAAATTGCACTTGATGTGCTTTTTGGAAATTTGCAATATGATTGAGTGCTTGATGTGCACGAGAAAAAAGTGTCTGCAAGGTTGGCAGTAAGAGTTGTCGAGTCAGGCTGTGTGTATGAAAAACTGCTGCAGCTGTGAGAGCATCTCTGTGGAAATAATGACGATACACGATCAATTGCTGCGTTAATTTTTTAAACCAACGCCACGCATGGCGAGGCTCAGGCTTACCCACGGCTTTCTCATAAGCGGCGGTAATAGACCGGTTGGCAAGCAATGCGGTAATGAATGCAAACAGTTGCGCAGTGTCATAGTGCAGCCTGGGCACTTCACTGGCGATATACAATTGAACGGTGCGGCCACAGCCGGTACGCCCAGAGCGCTTGGAGCAAAGGATGCGCTTACCTACTGTTTTGGTTGCGGCGAATTTATGTTGCTTGTGGCAAAATCCATGTGACACAAATTGCCCACAGGTTTTGCATGATGCGCAGAGGAATGCATGCTGATCGAGCGAACGAGTAAACTGATGAATAGCTTCAAGTGTGTCAAAAAATCTTTGCATGCGCTGGATTAAACAAAACTTCACGTGCCAATAGCAAGAACTTATTCACGGCGGGTGCCAACCAATCAAGATAGGTGTCAGCGATCCGTGTGGACAAAAGGCGAAAGCGCGATCTGCGACTAACCTTTGCGCCGCATTGTTGCCCACACTGCTTGCGCTAAAAAATAAAAAATCTTTTGAGGAAATTCACATTCCCAGATTACTGTTATGAGTGAGTGCTGGATTTAGGATGGGAATTTGGTTCGAAACAGTGAAATTTTTCGGCGAAAGAGTGGGAAATAACAGCATCTTTACGAAGATCTTGCTGTAGAAGATTAATTATGTCATCTGAGGATGGTTGTTCACGGCCATCGTAGCCAGCAACGTTAACGATCTCACCATCAGGTTTCATTGCTCCCCCGAATGGAAAGAACTCTGAGTGTTCCAATAGCATTTTTTTAGCGAATGGCATCATTGCATTCATTAATTCTTCAATGTCTTGACGTATATCAGTCATGATTTA
>JANYFV010000182.1 GCA_025359635.1 Undibacterium sp.
CCCCGCCCCTTCTCCCGCTAGCGGGAGAAGGGAGTAAAGACCTAGTGTGCTACACCTAAATAGGCATTGATGACTTCCTGATTCGCCAGCACTTCGGCCGGCGTGCCATCGCCGATTTTTTTACCGTAATCAAGTACCACCACACGGTCAGAAATATCCATCACCACGCCCATGTCATGTTCGATCAAAACAATAGTCGTGCCAAGCTGGTCATTGACATCAAGGATAAAGCGGCTCATGTCTTGCTTCTCTTCCACGTTCATACCTGCCATCGGTTCATCGAGTAAAAGTATTTCTGGTTCTGCCGCCAATGCGCGTCCCAATTCGACGCGTTTTTGCAGGCCATACGAAAGTCGTCCCACCGGTGTTTTCCGGATGTGTTGAATCTCCAGAAAATCGATAATTTCTTCGACTTTTTCACGGTGGGCAATTTCTTCTTTTTGTGCCGGTCCCCAATACAAGGCTTGCATTAAAAAATTGCTTTTCATCTTCAGGTTGCGCCCGGTCATGATGTTGTCCAACACGCTCATGCCTTTGAATAAGGCGATGTTCTGAAAGGTGCGGGCGATGCCGCTTTTGGCTGCGGCATAGGTGTTCATATCCTTGCGATGGACGCCGCGATAAGTGATCTCTCCCAACTGCGGGCGATACACGCCATTAATCACATTGAGCATCGAACTTTTTCCGGCACCGTTCGGGCCGATGATGGCGCGGATCTCATGTTCCTTGACGTTGAAGGAGATATTCGTTAATGCCTTGACGCCGCCAAATGATAAGGAAATGTCTTGCAGGTCCAATATGACTTCGCCGATTTTTCTGTTTTGCGTCATTGTCATCTTCATGCCGCCTTCGCTACTTCAGCATAGGTCTTGACATCGACGATACGTAAGTCTGCCGCCACCATGCCTTTGCGTCCGTCTTCAAACTTGACTTGCGTCTCGATGAATTGCGAAGCTTTGCCCGAATACAGCGCATCGATCAAGACCTTGTATTTTTCTTCGACAAAACGCCGTCTCACTTTGCGGGTGCGCGTCAGTTCATCGTCATCCGGATCGAGCTCTTTGTGCAAAATCAGGAAGCGATGGATCTGTGTGCCTGACATGCGTTCTTCTGTCGCCAGATCGGCATTGACCTTTTGTATGCATTCTTCGATCAGGTCATAACTCTCTTTTTTTGCCGCCAGATCAGTGTAGCCAGAATACGCAATGCCGCGTCGCTCTGCCCAATTGCCGACTGCCTCCATGTCGATATTGATGAAGGCGCAGACCATGTCGCGCGCTTGCCCGAAGGCCACGGCTTCTTTGATGAACGGGAAAAATTTGAGTTTGTTTTCGATATAGTTGGGTGCGAACATATCGCCTTGATTCATCTTGCCTACGTCAGCTGCACGGTCGATAATTTTCAGGTGACCTTCGTGATCGAAGATGCCCGCGTCGCCGGTATGAAAATATCCTTCGGCATCCATCACTTCGGCAGTGGCGTCCGGGCGCTTGTAATATTCCTTGAGCATGGCATTCGATTTGACTAGCACTTCGCCATTTTCTGCCAGTTTTACTTCCACGCCTGGTGCTGCCATGCCGACGCTATCGAATTTGATATTGCCGTCAGGTTGCAGGCAGACATAGGCGCAGGTTTCTGTCGCGCCGTACAGTTGTTTTAAGTTAATACCTATCGAACGGTAGAAGCGAAACAGGTCGGGGCCTATCGCTGCGCCCGCTGTGTAAGCGACGCGTACCCGGCTCAGTCCGAGTACGTTTTTGAGCGGGCCATATACAAGAATATTACCCATTGCGTAACTGAGTTTATCCATCGTGTTAACCGGTTTTCCATCCAGAATATCGGCGCCAACGCGGCGTGCCACTTCCATATAGTGATGAAATAAGTGGCGCTTGAATTTGCTGGCGTCTTCCATGCGTATCATGACCGTCGTCAACATGTTTTCAAACACACGTGGAGGCGCAAAGTAGTAGGTTGGGCCAATCTCACGCAAGTCGGTCAATACCGTTTCGCCAGATTCGGGGCAATTGACTGTGAAGCCAGTCACAAGTGCCTGCGCATAAGAAAACAGATGATCGCCAACCCAAGCCATCGGCAGATACGACAAAATTTCTTCGTCCGAAGTCAAGTGATCAAAACTGACGCCACCGATGGCGGCACTCATGAAAGAATGATGGGTCTGGCATACGCCTTTAGGTTTGCCGGTGGTGCCTGAGGTATAGAGCATGACCGCGACATCATCGGCCTGGCCAAGATTTACTTGCTGCATAAAGAAGCCGGGATGTGCGAGATCAAAAGCACGTCCTAGTTCTTGTAATTTTTGGTAGGACGTGAGTTCAGGCTGGTGATAATGCCGCATGCCCTTACCGTCGTCGTAGCTGATGTGTGTTAGCGCCGGATAGCTTTGTTTGATGTCGAGTAATTTATCGACTTGTTCCTGATCTTCGACAATCGCAAAACTAATTTCTGCATTTTGAAGTGCAAAAATCATGTCAGCCGCAGGGGCATCCTGATACAAAGGAACTGCCACCCCGCCCAGACATTGCGCGGCT
>JANYFV010000009.1 GCA_025359635.1 Undibacterium sp.
AGAGAGGCTAGCAACACTTTTAGGAAAACCAGTTGTTCCCTTAAACAAGACCCACGGTCTTGAACGTAACCGTCCTGTCGCAATCATTGACGAAAAGCACTGCATCGGCTGCACATTATGTATACAAGCATGCCCGGTGGATGCCATCATCGGCGCAGCCAAACAAATGCATACCGTCATTTCTGATCTGTGCACGGGTTGTGATTTATGCGTCGCACCCTGTCCGGTTGATTGCATAGACATGATAGGAATAACAGGCAAAAAGACCGGTTGGAGTGCATGGTCACAAAACGAAGCAGATCAAGCACGTCGCCAATTCAACGCCCATCAAAAAAGGTTGTTACGTGAAAAGCATGAAACTGAGGAGAGGTTACTCTCCAAAGCTACCACAAAATTTCTCGACATTTCAAACGAAGTTGCTTTGACTGAGGATGAAATAAATGAAAAGGAACGGAAAAAATCTATTATTTCTTCAGCAATAGAGCGCGCTCGGCTAAAAAAATTACAAGAAAATGAACCATAGTTTCTATTCTTAAAGACCACGTCCATGAATGCAAATAAAAGACATACGATCTTCGTGCGTTTTCGAGCACAGAATCCACACCCGACTACCGAACTGGTCTACACCACACCATTCGAATTACTCATTGCGGTCTTGCTATCTGCTCAAGCAACGGATGTATCCGTCAACAAAGCAACAAAAAAACTTTATGCCATCGCAAATACACCTGAATCCATCTATGCCCTCGGAATAGATGGCCTGATACCGTATATACAAACCATAGGCTTATTTAGAACCAAAGCGAAGAATGTCGTTGAAACCTGTCGCCTGCTAATGAGCATGCATCAAAGCCTGGTGCCACGCTCACGTGAAGCATTAGAGGCATTGCCAGGAGTTGGGCGAAAGACCGCCAATGTGGTGCTAAATACCGCTTTCGGAGAGCCTACCATCGCGGTAGACACCCATATCTTCCGGGTATCCAATCGCACTGGTCTGGCGCCTGGAAAAAACGTCGAGATCGTCGAAGAAAAACTCATTAAATTTATACCAGCGGAATTTAAAATGGATGCACACCATTGGCTGATCTTACATGGTCGCTACACCTGTTTGGCGCGCAAACCAAAGTGCTGGAACTGCATGATCGCCGATTTATGCGAATTCAAACAAAAAACGCCCTTACCGGAATCCGTGTAAGGACGCGATCGAACATCGCCAATAAGTGATGATCTGCAATTACTGCTTAGACAATCTTACATGCCTCATCAAATGCTAAACGAGGCGAGCGCGGGAAAAGTTTTTCCGCAATGCCATAGCCAAGATTACAGACAAAATTTGCTTTGACTTCCGTACCTGCAAAAAATGCTGCGTTAATTTTTTCAGCGTCAAACCCAGACATAGGGCCACAATCCAAACCTAATGCACGTGCTGCCAGCATTAAATAGGCGCCTTGCAAAGAAGAATTCCGAAATGCAGTGGCGTCAATTAGTGCCTGGTTGCCGGCAAACCACGAACGCGCATCGGCATGAGGAAATAATTGTGGCAATTTTTCATAAAACGCCATGTCCATACCGATGATGACAGTCACTGGTGAGGTTCTGGTTTTATCTTGGTTGCCAGGCCCCATACAGGTCAGCAACTTAGTTTTTTCGACCTCAGATTTAACGAACACAAAGCGCGCTGGTGAACAATTAGCTGACGTCGCACCCCATTTCATCAGATCATAAATTTGTTGCAATTGTCCATCCGTCACAGGCTTGTCATGCCACTCATTATGTGTACGAGCGGCAGTAAATAGTGTGGCGAGATTTTCTTGCGTCAACATGATGTTTCCTATTATAAAAATTGAAGTACCTGATCATAACTGAATTAAAAAAATCCTTCAGCCCAAGCTCGGTAAATTAGCTTTAAAATACGGGCAATTCAGTTTTTTTATTTCGCCATGTTCAATCCTAGCCAACAAGATGTCAGACGTTTTTTTTGTGAAACTTTCAGAAAGTTTCATGCCAAAGAAATCCTTACTCCTTTAGAAGCAATCGCATCAGACTGGATTAATCAACACTCAGAATATAATGAAGTACTAAGCGATCTGGACACCGCCTTACATGCCAATTACAGTATAGATCAAGGCAACAGCAATCCTTTTTTACACCTGTCCATGCACTTATCGATTGCCGAACAAATCGCAGTTGATCAGCCGCGTGGAGTACGTCAAACATTCGACGTCTTAAGCACCAAACTTAATTCACAGCACGAGGCGCATCACGAAATGATGGAGTGCCTCGGAACCATGATTTGGAATTCACAACGGAATGGCTTACCGCCGGATGGCGAGGCGTATATCGAAGCACTGAGGAAGCGAGCAAGTTCTTAGCGCGTCACCAAATAAAAAAGCCACGAATTTTTCGTGGCTTTTTTATTGCTCAATTACGTGCTTACTTTTGTAAAACCAAAGTACCGGGCAAACTATGTAAGTAAGCGGCAATATTTTGAATATCTGCATTCGACAAGGCCTTTGCCTGGGCACCCATGATCGCATTGCCACGGCCATACGCACCTTCAGAGCCACGTTGGTAAGCTTTTAAGGCTTGGGCAAGATAATCTTTATGTTGACCAGCTAGCTTAGGGTACGTTGTATCCTTCGGCTCACTAAAATTATCGCCATGACATGAGGCGCAATTTAATTTTTGAACGATGAGTTTACCTGCCTCAACATTTCCTGCCGCAAATGCAGAGAAAGAACTTACAGACAAAAGCAAAGCCAATAACGTATTTTTTTTCATGTTCTGCTCCTATTATTATTTTTGTTGCGAGTAGTAAGCAGCTAGATCTGCAATATCCTGATCTGACAAACTACCAGCAATTCCGCGCATGGATGGATGTTTACGATCTCCCTTACGATATGCCTTCAACGCACTTTCGATATAACCGGCAGACTGGCCACCGATCATAGGCACTTGATACACTTCAGGAAACACCGCTTTGTAACCTGGAATTGCATGGCAACCAATACACATGGCAACTTTATTTTCAGCAGCCTTCGCGTTGCCAACAACATCTGCAGCAGCTGCAAATTGAACGGCGCTCATCAGAGCGATAACAGCAAACAATTTTTTCATATTAGCAGAGATAGAATTATCTAATTAACAGTTTGATCCAAGTCAGCATTCTAGCTGATTACAATCAAATTTGCGCGAAAAACACCGCATTAATCAACACAGTAAAGTAAATATTCTCATCTTTGGGACAAAGCTTAAATATGGAATAGAACAGGCGTTCGCAAGAATCAACATTCTCGCTTATACTAAGCCTCGAAAATGACAACACTTACCACCGAATTAATTACATTTTAATACACAGAATTACGCCATGAAAAAAACACCCCGCTTCGACGGCGCACAAAACTATGTCGCGACCGACGATTTGAAATTAGCTGTTAATGCAGCCCTTACTTTGCAGCGCCCTTTGCTAATCAAAGGTGAGCCTGGAACGGGCAAAACCATGCTAGCAGAAGAAGTCGCGGCAGCGCTGAACATGCCACTACTACAATGGCACATTAAATCGACCACAAAGGCGCAACAAGGCTTATATGAGTACGATGCGGTATCCCGCCTCCGTGATTCTCAATTGGGCGATGAGCGGGTAAGAGACATCCACAATTACATTGTCAAAGGCGTTTTGTGGCAAGCTTTTACTGCAAATGAGCCAGTCGTATTGTTGATTGATGAAATCGACAAAGCAGATATTGAGTTTCCAAACGATTTACTTCGAGAACTCGACCGGATGGAATTTTATGTCTATGAAACACGGGAAATGGTCTGTGCAAAACACCGGCCATTAGTCATCATCACGTCGAATAATGAAAAAGAATTACCGGATGCCTTTTTGCGTCGCTGCTTTTTTCATTACATTAAATTTCCTGACAAAGACACGATGAAAAAAATCGTTGACGTTCATTTTCCAAATTTAAAAAATGATTTACTGACACAAGCTTTGCAAACTTTTTTTGAAGTACGCGAGGTTGCTGGATTGAAGAAAAAACCGTCAACTTCAGAACTTATTGACTGGCTTAAATTACTGTTGGCTGAAGATATTCCAGCTGAGGTATTACGCAGCAAGGACAACAAATTGGCTGTTCCGCCCTTGCATGGTGCATTACTAAAAAACGAACAAGATGTTCATCTGTTTGAACGACTGGTATTTATGTCACGAACCAATCGTTAATGTTTGGTATTTGGTTTAAGCAAGGACAAAATAAGCGTTAACTCATCCTTAATCTCAAACAAATTGAGTGGTAGCTTTACTGCAGGAACCTGGCCATCTGAGATGCCACCGGGCGCACTTAATTTATTGCGTGCGCCATTGATGGTAAAACCCTGCGAATACAATAACTCCCGGATACGACGAATCAGAAGTACTTCGTGATGCTGATAGTAACGACGATTACCACGTCGTTTAACTGGCTTCAATTGCGTAAATTCTTGTTCCCAATAACGCAATACGTGTGGCTTAACGCCACACAAATCGCTCACCTCGCCAATCGTGAAGTATCGTTTCGCCGGAATCGGCGGCAATACAAATGCTTCCATTTTGGGCTCGTTCATATGAAAAATCAGGCCGCGTGTGCGAGCGCTTGTTCATTCAAATCATCAACCATGCCTTTAAGCTTTTGGCTTGCATGAAACGTGACGACGCGACGCGCAGTGATTGGAATTTCTTCGCCTGTCTTTGGATTACGACCGGGACGTTGTGGTTTATCACGCAATTGGAAATTTCCAAATCCAGACAGCTTAACTGCTTCACCTCTTTCGAGCGCATCACGGATTTCACCGAAGAAGGTTTCGACCATATCCTTGGCTTCACGCTTATTTAAGCCAACTTGCTCAAACAAGAGTTCTGCCAACTCTGCTTTGGTGAGAGTCGGTAATTCTTTTTCGGCTTGTGAACGCGCCTTAGCCTCATGCATCGCCCGGTTCAAATCTGCATCGAGAATCGATTGAAGTTCAGCGTTTGTCACGTCATTCATTATTTAGATTCCACTTGCTATTATTTAATATGCTGAAGTCGCATCAGTTGCGACTATTCACATGAATTATCGTTTGTATTTAACGTAGTCTTGCAGCAAATCCGGCTATTGCGGCGTCGACTAAAGCGGCAGTTGCAGCATCCACTTTTTCATCTTGCAGTGTGCTATGAGTATCTTGCATGCTAAAGCGAAAAGCAAGACTTTTCTCGTCACTTCCTAAGCCTTTTCCACGATATTCATCAAACAAAACAACAGCTTGCACTATTTTACACGCATCATTAGTTCTTGCTGCGGCATGAAAAGTATCGAGCAAATTTTGTGCTGAAACGGACTGTTTAACTACCAAAGCCAGATCACGGACAACTGATTGAAATTTGGAAATTTCTTGATAAGACGGCAAAGTAAGTGACTGCAGATTAACAGTATTGACCTCAAACATGACTGGCGCTAAGGGCAGATCATATTTTTGCTGCAAGCGAGGGTGAAGTTCACCAAGAACACCGATAATTTGGCCATCACTTTCAATCTGCGCAGAGCGCCCCGGGTGCAAAGCTGGATGATCTGTTTGAACAAAACGTAAAATTTTCGGAGAGAACAATGCTTCAAGATCCGCTTTCACATCGAAAAAATCAACGTGCCTTGTTACCTGCCCCCATTGTTCTTCCGCGACCGGCCCATAGGCCAATCCCGCTAAGCGTTTAGGCTGATCGTAACCTGCAATACTTAATGGACCATCTGCCGTTTCGGCATTTCTTAAATACACTGCCGCGATTTCAAATATCCGGATACGGGCAATTTTTCGATTCAGATTGTAACGAGCATTCGCTATTAAACTCCCAAGCAAACTCGATCTCATCACGCTCATTTGGCTGGCAATCGGATTCTGCAATTTAATCGGAGCATCATTGCCGGAAAAATCTTTTTCCCAAGCTTCTTCCACAAAGCTGTAATTCACAACTTCTTGATAATCCAGGTCGGCGATCTGCCTGCGAAGTGTAAATAGAGAGCGCTGATTTTCAGGCGCGATCAACATTGCATTCGCCGCGATTGGCGGTAATGCAGGAATGTTTTCGAAACCGTAAACACGCACAACTTCTTCAATTAAATCTTCTTCAATCTCAATATCAAAACGGTAAGAAGGTGGTGTAACAAAAAACAAGCCTGGTTCCTGAATAAAAGTCAGGCCCAAGCGGGTAAAAATATCGGAGATTTGCTCGTCTGTAAACGTCACACCGATCACTTTGACGGCACGTGCCGTTCTCATTTTTACCGGAGTTCTCTTCGGTAAGTTAACAACATGATCGTCAACCGGGCCGACTTTGACATGCGATGCGCCACCGCATATTTCAACGATGAGATTCGTGATACGTTCTATATGCTCAACCGTCGTTGCATAATCCACACCCCGTTCAAAACGATGCGCTGCATCAGTCGAAAAATTCAATTTCCGCGCCCTTCCCTGAATCGCCTGAGGCCACCAGAATGCCGCTTCCAGGTAGATATTTTCTGTTTCCAGTGAGACCGCGGTCGAATCGCCGCCCATAATTCCTGCTAGGGATTCAATTTCTTTATCATCCGAAATAACACCGATCCATTCATCGACGGCCACCGTATTGCCATTGAGTAGTTTCAATGATTCGCCGGATTTACCCCAACGCACCTCAAGCCCGCCATGAATCTTATCGAGATCAAAAACATGGCTGGGGCGTCCCAATTCCAACATGACATAGTTGGAAATATCGACTAATGCCGAGATTGGACGTTGACCACTACGCTCTAATCTTTGCTTCATCCAATCAGGCGTGGGCGCCTTGGCATTAACACCGCGAATAATACGCCCGCTGAAGCGTCCACACAGATCTGGTGCTGAAATTCGAACCGGCAATTTATCCTGCAACGTCACCGCGGTAATATGCTGCTCTGGCAATGTCAGAGGAGTACCTGTTAACGCTGATACTTCGCGTGCAACGCCCAATACAGATAAACAATCCGCCTTATTTGGTGTCAACTTGATCGTAAACTTAAGATCATTCAGCTGGTAATAATCGCGAAAATTTTGTCCGACCTGTGCACCTTCTGGCAGATCGAGTAGGCCACTGCTATCGTCCGATAATTTCAATTCACGTGCCGAGCACAACATACCTTGCGACTCTATGCCACGCAGTTTTCCGACTTTAATTTCAAATGGTTTACCGTCTGCGCCCGGTGGCAATATCGCCCCAGCCATGGCACAAGGCACTTTCATACCGACGCGCACATTCGGTGCTCC
>JANYFV010000287.1 GCA_025359635.1 Undibacterium sp.
TCACCAGATCAACCAATTTATAGGCAATGAACGAGACCACACCGGACCAGAGTATGGTGGTGCCGATTGCAGTTGCCTGAACAGTTACCTGGCTGACGATAGAGTACGCATCGGTCGACATTTTGTTAGTGACATAATCAAAAATACCTTGACCGCCCAGTGCTGGCGAAGCAAATACACCAGTCAACAAGGCACCTAAAATACCACCGACGCCATGTACACCGAACACATCTAAAGAATCATCCGCACCTAACAAACGCTTCAGGCCATTCACACCCCACAAGCAAATCACACCTGCCAACAGACCGATCACCAAAGCACCCATAGGGCCGACGAAACCGCAAGCTGGCGTAATCGCTACCAAACCTGCAACTGCACCAGAAGCGCCACCCAACATAGATGGTTTGCCTTTAGACATCCACTCGCCAAACACCCATGAAACAGTGGCTGCAGCAGTAGCCAGCAAAGTATTCACGAAAGCCAAGGCAGCTACGTCGCCTGCTTCAAGTGCAGAACCTGCATTGAAACCAAACCAGCCCACCCACAACAGCGAAGCACCGATCATTGTCATTGTCAGCGAGTGCGGCGCCATTGCTTCTTTGCCGTAACCAACACGCTTGCCAATCAGATAAGCGCCAACCAAACCGGCTACCGCTGCATTGATATGAACCACGGTACCGCCAGCAAAATCTAAGGCACCTTTTTGGAACAAGAAACCAGCCTTGGCAGTTTCAGAGGCCAATGTCGCCGCATCTTTGATCGCATCAGGACCAGTCCAGAACCAGACCATGTGCGCCACTGGCAAGTAGCTAAACGTGAACCACAACACAACAAATAATAATACCGCTGTAAATTTAGCGCGCTCTGCAAAAGCACCGATAATCAGACCGCAAGTGATCGCTGCAAAAGTCGCCTGGAAAACCACATACACAAACTCAGGAATAACTACGCCCTTGCTGAAGGTTGCCGCTGTCGTGAAAGTAGCTTTGGCCGGATCCCAGATTCCGCTCAGAAACACGCGATCGAACGAGCCAATAAATCTGCCGCCTTCAGTGAATGCCAGTGAGTAACCGTAGATACACCACAGCACAATAATCACGGCAAAAATCATGAAAACTTGCATCAAGACCGACAGCATATTTTTAGAACGGACCAAGCCACCGTAGAATAAAGCGAGACCAGGAATAGTCATCAAGATGACCAACATAGTGGCAACCATCATCCAGGCGGTATCGCCTTTATTTGGCGTTGGTGCCGGTGCTGCAACTGCCGAAGCTGCTGTTGCATCTACCGCAGCAACCGGTGCTGTCACGGCCGCAGCTGACGCAGCAACTTCTGGTGTTGCCGCAACGGCACTCGCAGCAGCAACAGTAGCGGATGCCACGGGTGCTGCAGCTGCACTGGCCACTTCATCCGCAGCGATTGCAGAAGAAAACAATCCTGCTGACGCTAGCAAGATGCTGGCCGCAAGTACTTTAGTGAATAGTTTTTTCATGTGAGTTCCCATTTGCGGATTAAAGCGCCTCGTTACCGGTTTCACCGGTACGAATACGAACGACCTGTTCTAACGAGTAGACGAAAATTTTTCCGTCGCCAATTTTGCCGGTGCGTGCGGCTGTTTCTATTGCTTCTATCGCTTGATCGACAATCGCGTCATCCACAGCTGCTTCGATTTTTGTTTTCGGCAAAAAGTCGACTACGTATTCCGCGCCACGATACAGCTCGGTGTGGCCTTTTTGACGACCGAAGCCTTTAACTTCAGTCACGGTAATCCCTTGTACGCCAATGGTAGAGAGCGCTTCACGCACCTCATCCAACTTAAAGGGTTTGATTATGGCAGTAATTAGTTTCATGGTGGCCTCGCTTATTTTTAATAATTTAGAATGTTTTAACTGCGGACAAAACCACGCCAGATTTGCCAAGGAACTTTCCACCATTAATTGGCGATGTCGTGTACAAAGTTTTTTCTGCATTGGTGCCTACAGCAGCAAGGCCTAATGTGACGCCAACGAATTCTTTGGTGATGCCGATTTTCCAGTCGTCATAGGCGTAGGCTGTGTTATTTTTTACAGATTGATGTCCGTAGTGCAAACCTAATGTGTAACCTGGAGCAACTTCAAAATTAGCGCCTAGATCCAGATATCCACTGTTTTTACTATCAACAAAACCAAACAAATTCGTCACAGTATGGGAATATTTAATATAGGCAGGACCATAGCCAATTTGTCCATAAACCTCGGTTGTATTGGCATCAGCAAAACCAGCCACTTTGCCCAAACCATTCGATGGATATACGTAACTGAGAACGCCAACATCGTAAGATACATCCGTTACGATCTCACCCTTTTTGCCGGCATACAGATCAACTTCAAGATCGCCACCACCACCGGAGTCTTTAGTCCATTTAATGGTTGACAACCAGGTACCAGCGTAAAAACCGCTAGGATTATTTACATAATCAGCACCGCCTTGCAATGCAGGTTTCAGACGTGTTTGAGAGAGGCCACGATAACGATAGTCGCTAACGCCAGCAATATTGAAACTCACTTCGTTGTCTGGTTTAGCTTCTTCGGCAAAAGCAAAATTACCTGACAAGATTGTTGCAATTGCAGCACTGAGTAGTAGTTTTTTCATTAGACTTCCCTCTTTTGATTAAATGACGATCGGATAAATACTTGTAGCTTCAATTGCTTATTAGCACGAGTCATGCCATGTCAATCTACAAATGGCATACAAAGCGTAAAAAATTACCCTTTAATAGAGAGGATAGAGCGAAAACCTCAAAACCTTTGATGAAATCAGTCTTGCCGTACGACGCAATGCGTTATGATTATGTTCATGAATTACGAAAAAAAATAGTGACTTAATAATAAGTTAGTATTTAAGCTCCATGAGCTGTGCCATTTTGCACCGAGTTGATGCATCTTGATTACATGGGCTTCTATCCAATCGCACCATTAAAGTGCGTAACAATCAAGACACAAGGAAATTATGAATACGCCAAATTTTTTTAATGATATGCAGAACAAAATCAATCAGGTGCTGGAAAACTCTCCCGCCAAAGATATAGAAAAGAACGTCAAGGCCATGATGAGCCAAGGTTTTGCCAAACTCGATCTGGTGACAAGGGAGGAATTTGATATTCAGGCGCAAGTACTAGCCAAAACGCGTAGCAAACTCGAAGCACTAGAAGCTAGAGTTGCTGAATTGGAAACCAAACATCGCGGCGCATAAGCCAGCATGTCACTGGCCGTTCTAAAGAGTCGTGCGCTAAATGGTATGGATGCACCAGAAGTGACCGTCGAGGTTCACCTTGCCAATGGTTTGCCGAGTTTTACCATCGTCGGTTTGCCCGACACGGAAGTCAAGGAATCCAAAGACCGGGTGCGCGCGGCATTACAAAATGCCAGATTCGATTTTCCGGCGAAACGCATCACTGTCAATCTGGCGCCCGCCGATCTGCCCAAAGAATCTGGCCGCTTTGATTTACCTATCGCATTAGGGATACTTGCCGCCTCCGGACAAATACCGGCAGATGCGCTCGATCAATATGAATTTGCCGGCGAACTCTCCTTGTCCGGTGAGTTACGGCCTATCCGTGGAGCCCTGGCGATGACCTTTGCAATTTGCCAGAGTGCGCAAAAAGCGGGCGCAAAACCACGCTCTTTTATCCTGCCCGCGAGCAACGCTGATGAAGCCGCCTTGGTTGCCGACGCCGTCATTTATCCGGCAAATTCACTGCTGCAAGTGTGTGCTCACTTTGCAGCTAGCGACCCAGATTCGCGTATCAGCCGACATGTGGTAAAAGCCATACCAGCCCGCAAAAGCTACCCGGATTTCAGCGAAGTAAAAGGGCAGTTGCAAGCAAAGCGCGCCTTGGAAGTCGCAGCTGCAGGCTCGCACAGTGCATTAATGGTAGGCCCGCCAGGAACTGGAAAATCCATGCTGGCCGCCCGTTTCGCCAGTATCTTGCCGACCATGACCGATCAAGAGGCACTGGAATCAGCGGCAGTGCAGTCGCTTACTAGCGGTTTCTCGATAGAAAAATGGAAGGTACGCCCATACCGTTCACCGCACCACACTGCCTCCGGCGTAGCCCTGGTTGGTGGCGGTGGCACCCCGCGCCCCGGTGAAATTTCATTAGCGCATCGCGGTGTATTATTTTTGGATGAACTGCCGGAGTTTGACCGGCGCGTGCTGGAAGTATTGCGCGAGCCGCTAGAGTCGGGCCACATCACTATTTCACGCGCGGCCAAGCAAGCGGATTTTCCTGCCAGATTTCAACTCATTGCCGCGATGAATCCATGTCCCTGCGGTTATCTCGGACACAGCAACGGCAAATGTCATTGCACACCCGACATCATCAGTCGCTATCAAGGAAAAATCTCCGGCCCTTTGCTTGATCGTATCGACATGCAAATTCAAGTCGGCGCACTACCGCATGAAGACTTGCTCAAACACGCTGATGGAGAATCGAGCAATGCAATATTGCAAAGGGTAGAGCAGGCGTTTGAGCGCCAATTAGCCAGACAAGGCAAAGCCAACAACCTGCTCACGACCAAAGAGATCGATCACCACTGCAAACCCGATGCTGCGGCAGAACAATTATTACGCAATGCCATGATCAAGCTAAACTGGTCTGCCCGTGCCTATCACCGCGTATTAAAAGTCGCCCGCACGATTGCAGATCTGGCGGGGCTTGAGCAAATCAGCCAGGCGCATGTTGCTGAGGCGATTCAGTACCGGCGGGCGTTGCGGGAGAATTGAAGTGGCAATTTGCGGCCTACCCATTTAGGGCTCAATAAACGCAAGGGAAAACAAATGGGGCAGATTTTACATTTGGCATATCAACCAAAACCCCCGGAACAGTCGACGTCAAATCGTGTTTAAACACACGTTCCAACATAAAAAAGGCCAGTGAATAATTCAGAAAATTATTTACCGGCCTTCACCAAAATCAACATAAACCTACCAATTACAACAACTCAATTACTGCACAGTCACACTAACATCATCAATAATAAATGAAGTCGCAGTGACCGATCCTTCTACACCAAGAAAATAAATTCTGATGCTTTGTCCCTTGTAGCTGCTGAGATCAAATGTCTTGTTGATAAAGCTGCTGCCCTTATTCAGGTTGGAATAGCTCGCCAAGCTTGCTAATACTGCGCCACTACTATTGCGTACTTGAACTTGCAAGGTGTCGTAGGCTTGGGTTGTGGTGGTTTCACTTGAGTCTACTTTTAGCCAGAAACTTAAAGTTGCGGATGTGGCTGTGGATGGAATAGCGATTTGTTGATACAGACTGTCGGTATGTGCTGCACCATAACCATTTAACCAAGCCTTGTAGGTACCGCCATGTGCAGCCTGAGTGGCATCGTTGGTAATGACGCCGCTCGTTGCGGTCCACGAAGTTGCGCCGCTTTCAAAACCGCTATTGAGTATCAGTTGTGTTGAAACGCTATTGTTGACGGTGAAGCTTGCCGTATTTGATGTGCCAACATTGTTCGCTGCATCGTAGGCTTTGGCACTGAGGGTATGGCTGGCATTGCTCAGGGTAGTTGAATTTAAGGCCAGGGTATACGGCGCGATATTGGTACTGCCTTTGAGTACGCCATCGACATAAAATTCTACCAGGCTAACGCCTACATTATCGCTTGCGCTCGCCGACAAGGTAATCATCCCGCTACTGCCGGGCGTAGTCACGCTGACCGTCGGTGCAGTGGTGTCGCTGACCGGATTATTGATCGTGAAGTTGAAGGCAGTGGAGGAGCCCACATTGTTGCTGGCATCGTAGGCTTTAGCTACATACGAATGGCTGGCATTACTGAGCGTTGTGGAGTTCAGCGTGATGCTGTAAGGCGCGCTGGTTTTGCTACCTTTTAAGACATTGTCAACGTAGAAATCGACCCGGATCACACCTACGTTATCGGTTGCGCTAGCCGATAACGTAATCGTGCCGCTAGTGCCGCTTTCTGTGCCACTTACTACCGGTGGCGTAGTGTCGCTGTTGCCGGTTGTCTGGCTGATCCAGATCGGCGCGGACCACAAACTATTGCCATCGTCCTGGGTGATTTTGGCGTAATAGAAATGCTCGCCGTTGGCAGGTGTTATCGTCGTCGTTGCAGTGGATGACATCAGGCTGACCGTGCCATTTCGGCCAGGTACGCCTTCATAAATTTCTACCGTAGCTGCGGTGCGGCCGGTGCTGCTGGCGAAATTGCTGACTAAAGTAAGCGGTCCACTGTTGGCAAAGCGCTCGCCCATCAAGTGACCATTGGCGGTAAGCACCAGCTGCGAATTTTTATCCATAGTAGCGAAGACGCGGCGCGCTTTCAAGGCATCAAGAAAACTTGCATTTGTCATTGCCGTGCCGTTAGGAATTAAGACACCGGTACGGTTGGTGTAGGATGCGCCCCAGTTGGCGCAATGGTTGTCTTGGTCACTACTAAAAGCGACATGGAATCCCGCTTCCAAGGCTTTATTGCAGGCCGCTTCATAGTTGCTGCGGCCAGTTTCTGTTTCAGTGGTGTTGGTCGAGAAGGCCGAGGTATTGAGTACTTCGCACAGTACCATCGCCTGATCACCGTCAGCCGTGTAACCAAGGGCCACGCCACCGGCGCTAAATTGCCCACTGGCTGCGGGATGATTAAATTGCCCGATCCAGCCACGCTGGCGCATCAGTGTATACAACGCAGAATAATCACCCTTGGCGGTAAACGTATCGCCGATTAATTGATTGCTGCTGTTGTATTCCCACTCCAGCAATTCAGTAGAATTGAAAATATTCATGTGACCGCCATTGTTGATGACGCCCCATTCCATACCATAAATCCCGAGAAAATTCGGGTGTGCGGCATTGAAGCTAGTGGCGGCGACAAGGCCGGATTGGTACAGATTTCTGGCCGTGGCTGGAACGGCTGCCGCATTGGTACTGTCGGAGCCATCGTACATATGATTATGCTCAGAGGTCATCAAGAAATCCAAACCACGGTTCATTGCATACTGGTAGGCGTCGGTTGGGCCAAAGGCTGCTGATTGGGGTGCTTGCGCACCGGTGCATGAACTGAGATTACCGCCGCCGTCGCTATGGTTAGTCTGGCTATGCAGGTTACCAAAATAAATGGTGTAAGGCAGGGTGCTAGCAGCTAGCATCGCCTGTATTCTAGCTCCAGGCTTTGCTGCGCCAGTAGTTACGGAAACAGTTGTCGTCTGCGCTTTGATGCGTTGAGCCTGTGGCAGGGCGGTAAATGCCGGCATGTTAGGGACAGTAACTGCGCCAACTTGCATAGGCCAACTTTGTACAGTGACTTCAGCGGCGCCGCGTGATAAAAGGTTCTCGACAGTTATTTCGGTACTACTGCCCGAGCGAATTAGCGCAGTTGCGTCATTTGCTCTTGCGGTAAGCCGGACTTGGTACATGCCATCAGGCAGACTTTTTGCACCGAATCGACGGCCTGCCCAGAGTACCTTGACCGAGATCGGCTGTTTAAAGAGTTTTTCTATCCCCACCCATTTTTGCACTAGCTTGCCATCGGCAGTCAGCAATTCCAGACGCCAGGTGACAGCCTGCTCGCGTTGCACTAATGGGTAGTCAAATTCCAAAGTAAAGTAGCGCGATTCATTACCGGTGCGGACATCTGCATCCGCTCGAAAAGGGACATGCAAAGTTGCTTCAAATTCGTTGTGATCGGCAATTGATGCCAGTGCCGGGGCATTGCCTGCCAGGATAATTACCAAAAAAAATCCCAGGCGACGTAAGGATAGTTTGATGCGAGTGAGGTTATTCTTAAGCTTCATACAGAGGTTCTCCCAGATTTATGATGAGGTAAAACTATCGGATAAATGACCTGCCGCATACGGATCGTGCGCGGCAAACTTAAAACTTGTTCTTCTACTGTTGTGATCTTTTTGGGCTTGCGGCAAGAGCTGCCTTCGCCCGCGATTAGTTCATCGCCATGTTTCAAAAATTGCTGTTTATTTCTTTTGCAGCGAGGTAATTGCACCAGCACGCCCCCCACTCAATAAAAAAGCAATCGATTGCGCAATCGATTGCGTATTTACTTACAGTTCATGAATCAAGTCAATAACTAAACAAAATACGGTGTGGTTTTAAATCAGAAACAGCAAGAATTTGCTACGTTTTACAACAGCTAGGCATCTTGACCTTGGATTGTGACGGCTTCATGACGGTTAATTCTGCTTTGCCAGTTGTTGGCTATTCTCAACCGAAAATAGCCAACAACTGGCAGGCACACACTTGAAACCACTGAGGAAAAAACTGAAATTTTACAGCCAACCGGTTTTACGGAAACGGTAATACAAATAACCGCAGACACCTGTCATCACGACTAAAGCCATTGGATAACCATATTTCCAATCGAGTTCTGGCATGGCTTTAAAGTTCATGCCCCAAATACCAGCAAATGCAGTAGCAACAGCGAAAATCGCGGCCCATGCGGCGAGGCGTTTATTCACTTCACTTTCATCAATCGCTACCATCGACAGGTTGACTTGGATCGCAGTGCTGATCGTATCGCGTATGGTTTCTATCGAGGTATTGATACGATATAAATGATCGTAGACATCGCGAAAATATTCTTGCGTATTGCTACACATGGCGGGTACTCTGCCACCAAATAATTTTCCGGCGGCTTCCATCAGCGGCGTAACCGCGTGTTTGATGACCATGATCTTGCGCTTGAGTTGATACAACCTTTGAATATTCGCGCGCTCACTGCCTTTAGAAAAAATCGATTCCTCGATCAATTCTAGCTCCGCTTCCAACGCTTCGATCACCGGGAAATAACGATCCACCACCGCATCGATCAAGGCATAAAAAACAAAGGAAGATCCATGCTTAAGCAGATGCGGTTCACGCTCGCAGCGTTGGCGCACACCAAGGAAATTTTGCTGACATCGGTTACGCACCGACAGCACATAATTGTCGCCAACAAAAATATTCAGTTCACCGACATTGAGTT
>JANYFV010000394.1 GCA_025359635.1 Undibacterium sp.
CGGAGATGTAATCGCCATTCAGGTTCAGGGTCGCAATGACGCTGTACTCGGCTGGGCGCAGCAAGATTTGTTGTAAAAATGCATCGGCAATCGAATCTTTGACGACGATATCTTTGCCGGTACGTGGATTCTTGAATTTGCACCATGGGCCGCCGTCGATCATTTCAGCGCCAAATTCTTTTTGTGCCAAAGCGTATGCCCAGTCACGGAAGCCACCTTCGGTGTACTTCATGATATTGCCTTTGTGAACGATAGTCACAGATGGCTTATCATTATCGATTGCATACTGAATCGCTTTGCGGACCAGACGTTCAGTACCTTCGATAGAGACTGGCTTAATGCCTATACCTGAAGTTTCTGGGAAACGAATTTTCGTAACGCCCATTTCGTCTTTCAGGAACTTGATCAGTTTCTTGACTTGTTCTGAACCTTGTGGAAATTCAATACCAGCATAAATATCTTCCGAATTTTCACGGAAAATGACCATATCTGTTTTGTGTGGCTCACGTACTGGCGAAGGTACACCCTTGAAATAACGCACTGGACGCAGGCAAACATATAGATCGAGCTCTTGACGCAAAGCCACGTTCAGGGAACGGATACCGCCACCAACTGGTGTCGTCAACGGGCCCTTGATCGATACGACGTAGTCTTTCAATACCTTTAAAGTTTCTTCCGGCAACCAGACATCCGGGCCATACACTTTAGTCGATTTTTCACCGGCATAGATTTCCATCCAGCTGATCTTGCGCTTACCAGCGTACGCTTTGGCAACAGCAGCATCAACCACCTTAATCATAACCGGGCTAATATCAACACCAGTACCATCACCTTCGATATAAGGAATAATAGGATTATCTGGCACATTTAGTGAGTAATCAGAATTGACGGTAATTTTCTTACCTTCGGCAGGAACTATAATATGTTGATACATCGTTTTCTCCGTAGATTCGTGCTATCAAGCGACAAGCGCTTTGCTCTTTACATGTCTCAATGTGCTTTTTAGAATAAACTCTTCTATAAGACAGAAGACTACCATTTCGTATTATGCACGAGTATTTTACTAGATGCCATAATTTTGCGACACTAGCATCTCTTATGATCGTATAAACATTTATCCATGAAATTGATCTTACTCAATAAACCCTACGATGTAATGTGCCAATTCTCGACGCATCCAACAAGGCCAACATTGGCAAAATATATCAATATTCCGAATATTTATCCTGCTGGCCGGCTTGATGCAGATAGTGAAGGCCTCATTTTATTGACCGACGATGGGCAGTTGCAACACAACATTAGCCATCCAGACCATAAACAAACTAAAACTTATCTTGTTCAGGTAGAAGGCGCCCCGTCATCAGAGCAACTGAAAAAACTCTCAGAACCGATTGATCTTGGTGACTTCGTTACGCAAAAATGCGTGGTAAAACATATAGAGACGCCAGAATGGTTATGGTTGCGAGATCCACCGATACGGCAACGTGCTGAAATTCCGACTAGTTGGCTGTGTATTATTCTTGCAGAAGGAAAGAATCGCCAGGTAAGGCGCATGACGGCCAAGGTTGGCTTACCCACACTGCGATTGGTACGCAGCGCCATTAGTAATTTTTCACTCGCGACACACCCGCTTTTACCAGGTGAATGGATGGAAGTTCATCTATAATCTTAGATGAATTCGACAGCAGAAATGCAAAAACCGCAATGAAAATTGCGGTTTTTTTATCTACAAGCTAGCTAGCATCTTATCGATGCCGCAAAAAAAACAACTGATTAAGCCAGTGCTTTCAAAGCGGATGACAAACGGCTCTTATGACGAGCTGCTTTATTCTTGTGAATAATTTTCTTATCAGCGATACGATCTATCGTTGAAACAGAATTTTGGTAGATCACTGCAGCAGCAGCTTTATCACCGGCTTCGATTGCTTTACGAACAGCTTTGATCGCTGTGCGCAGAGTCGAACGTTGACTAGAGTTGTGTGCATTTTGTTTAACTGCTTGACGAGCACGTTTGCGTGCTTGTGCGGTATTTGCCATGAGATTTCCTAAACGTGGTCGAAGCGACGGGTTCAATCACAAGATTCCCACGCCGCGCAATTTCTTTACAGCTTTGCAGTATAGCCGCTTTTATTTACATTAGCAAGCAACCTACATCTTTTACAATAATTACTCAAATAATTAGAATTCGCCACGCTTTCGAGTCATTTTAGCAAGCTGAATTAATCAAGCAAATATTTGTCCAATTCTGTTTTGAGATTTATGGCTCGCCACCTATACAATACCGCTATTACAGGAGATTTTATGCAGTGCTTACCCACCACACTTTCTGGGCAATACGCCGAACTTGAACCATTAACGCAAGCTCATATTGCGGATATTCAAGCAGCAGCAGCAGATGGTGAATTATGGAAACTCTTTTTTACTTCGGTGCCTACTTTTGATGGAACCCAGCAATGGTTGAATCTCGCGTTAGAGATGCAAGCACAAGGAAAAGCGCTTTCCTTCGTCGTCAAAAATAAGGCTACGGGAAAAATCGTGGGGGCGACAAGGTACTGCAATATTGAGCATACGCATCAGCGCTTGGAAATTGGCTATACTTGGTATGCCAAAAGCGCTCAAAGATCTGCCATCAACACCGAATGTAAATTGCTATTATTAAACCATGCATTTGAGGCGCTTGATTGTAACGCGGTAGAATTTCGTACAGACTGGTTTAATAAAAAATCACAGACTGCAATTGAACGTCTAGGAGCCAAGCGCGATGGCGTATTGCGCAGCCATATGATACTGCCTGATGGTCGGGTGCGCGACACTGTGGTGTATAGCATTCTGAAAAATGAATGGCCAGGCGTCAAAATGAATTTGCAGTATATGTTGAACAAACCGCGTTGATTAGATCGTACTAGATCACCCATATTTGTAGGAATTGTTATTGTGCTGATAGATTTTTTCTTCACTTTGAAAGATGCAAAAATCCCTGTTTCGATCAAGGAATTGCTGACCTTGCTTGAAGCGATGGACAAAGGTCTGATCGACATGGCTATGGATGATTTTTATTTCTTGTCGCGCCTCATCATGGTCAAGGACGAAGCCCATTACGATAAATTCGATCAGGCTTTTGGAATGTATTTCAAAGGCATCGATATGATCTTTGAAAAACATCCTGAAATTCCGCTCGAATGGCTAACTAAGCGTATGGAGCGCGAATTAACTGAAGAACAAAGAGCTGCGATAGAAAAATTCGGTTACGACAAGTTAATGGATAGAATGCAAGAATTACTCAAGGAACAAAAAGAACGCCATGAGGGCGGCAGTAAATGGATAGGAACCGGTGGCACTTCCCCATTCGGCAATGGCGGGCAAAATCCAGAAGGCATTCGAATTGGTGGGAAAGGTGGTAACCGGACGGCTGTCAAAGTATGGGAAGCGCGTGCGTATCGCGACTACGACACTGAACGAGAATTAGGCACCCGCAATATTAAGGTAGCACTTAGGCGTTTACGCAAGTTTGCGCGTCTCGGCGCAGAAGATGAACTGGCCTTAGATGCCACCATCAAAGCCACCGCCAACAATGCAGGCTTTCTTGATATTAAGATGCAGGCTGAGCGCAAGAACAACATCAAAGTGCTGATGTTGTTAGACGTTGGCGGCACCATGGACGATCACATTGCGCGCACTGAAGAATTGTTTTCTGCAGCAAAAACAGAATTTAAAAATATGGAATTTTTCTACTTCCACAATTGTGTCTACGATTATCTTTGGAAGAATAATCACAGGCGCCACGCAGAAAAGTTCGCTACCTGGGATGTGTTACGCAAATACACGCCGGATACCAAAGTGATTTTTGTCGGCGATGCAACGATGAGCCCCTATGAAATTCTGCAACCTGGCGGATCTGTTGAGTACAATAATGAAGAAGCTGGTGCCACCTGGTTACAGCGCTTCACAGCTAGCTTTCCCAAGTTTATCTGGTTAAATCCCGAACCGGAAGGACTATGGCAATATCGTCAATCGGTTTCTGTCATCCGGCAAATCATGAATAACCGGATGTTTCCGGTGACGATAGAAGGTTTGGAGCGCGGCATGCGCCTGTTAAGCAAATGAGCTTTGATCAAAACCCGCCAATTTCACTGTACATAAAGCCAGCAATTGCAGCTAAAATACAGCTACAATGAGCGACTTAGTTTCGCCAATAACATTATTGCAACAAATTAAATAGCAAAAATCTTAAGAATTTTTTCACCAAAAATCACGCATGGCCACTAAAAAAAACCCTCTCCCATCCGACTATAGTGAATCATCCATCCGCGTCCTGAAAGGGCTGGAACCGGTCAAACAAAGACCGGGTATGTACACCCGAACTGAGAATCCCCTTCATATTATCCAGGAAGTTATCGACAATGCCTCTGACGAAGCCTTGGGTGGTCACTGCAAAAATATGCAGATCACAGTTAATGCCGATGGCAGCATTACGGTCGAAGATGATGGCCGCGGTATCCCGGTTGGTTTGCATCCAGAAGAACAGGTACCGACGGTAGAAATCGTCTTCACCCGCTTGCATGCAGGCGGTAAATTTGATAAAGGCTCCGGCGGCGCCTACGCTTTTTCTGGTGGCTTGCATGGGGTTGGTGTTTCTGTCACCAATGCACTTTCAAAACGACTGGAAATCACGGTATGGCGGGAAGCTGGCATACACAAACTGACCTTCGCTGATGGCGATGTGATTGAAGCCTTAACCAGCGTACAGCAGACGCGTGGCGATAAAAAAAATGGCACACGCGTCACGATTTGGCCCGACCCAAAATATTTTGATTCGCCAAATATTTCACAATTAGAACTGCAACGTCTATTGCGCTCGAAGGCGGTGCTGCTTCCCGGCGTCAAAGTCACTTTAACGATTGCAAAAACCAACGAAACGCAGACCTGGCAATACGACCAAGGCTTGCGGGGTTATTTAAGCGAATCACTGGCGCAATCATCGCATGCCGAACCGCTGATTCCGTTTTACGAAGGTGAGCAATTCTCCAACGGAGATAGCGATGGTTTTGCTGAAGGTGAAGGCGCATCCTGGGTCGTGGCCTGGACCGAGGAAGGTGCCGTGGTGCGCGAATCCTTCGTCAACTTAATACCGACTACGGCCGGCGGCACGCACGAATCGGGTTTACGCGAAGGCTTATATGGTGCAGTCAAGGGCTTTGTCGAAATGCACTCGCTACTGCCAAAAGGTGTCAAGCTTTTGCCGGAAGACGTATTTGCCCGTGTCTCTTTTGTGCTTTCTGCCAAAGTATTAGATCCGCAATTTCAGGGGCAGATCAAAGAGCGTTTAAACTCACGCGATGCGGTTAAATTAGTCTCCAGTTTCACCAAACCGCCACTGGAACTGTGGCTCAATTCACATGTCGATTACGGTAAAAAACTCGCTGAACTGGTCATCAAACAAGCGCAGTCGCGTTTGCGTTCTTTACAAAAAGTAGAGAAGAAAAAATCGTCCGGCGTTGCAGTGTTACCTGGCAAACTCACCGATTGCGAATCAAGCGACATCACGCGCAATGAATGGTTTTTGGTCGAGGGTGACTCTGCTGGTGGCTCGGCAAAAATGGGGCGCGATAAAGAATTTCAGGC
>JANYFV010000422.1 GCA_025359635.1 Undibacterium sp.
AGCAAATTGCTGAATCAAAAATCCATGCAGAAAACTTCAAACGCACATTGGAGACCGCCGCAAAACGTTTCGCCGCCTTGGCTAAAGTCGAAGAGCGCCACGCCAATCATTATCGGACTGTGCTTGCAGCTCATCAGGCAGCTTAATCAATTATCACTACATTAAAGAAAGAGTCACATGAAAACATATCAATGCGTCGTTTGCGGTTTCATCTATGACGAATCACAAGGCTTGCCAGAAGAGGGTATCGTTGCTGGCACACGCTGGGATGATATTCCAGCCGACTGGGCTTGCCCCGATTGCGGCGTAGCCAAAGCTGATTTCGACATGGTAGAAATCTAAACCATGAAGCCCATCACCATCATCGGTAGCGGCATGGCGGGTTACACCGTTGCACGCGAGTTTCGCAAACTCGACAAAACCACGCCGCTACTCATCATCACTGGCGATGATGGTGGCTTCTATGCAAAGCCCATGCTGTCCAACGCCTTTGCACAAAACAAGCAAGCGGCACAACTGGTAACGCAAACTGCAGCACAAATGGCAGAGCAGCTCAACGCACGTATTTTGCCATTCACCAATGTCAGCCAAATTAACAGCGACAACAAAACTGTCAGCACCAGCGTTGGTAATTTTGACTATGAAAAACTGGTCATTGCAGTCGGTGCCCAGCCAATTCGCTTACCCATCGCTGGCAATGCCGCCAGCCAGGTACTATCCGTCAACAACGTGACAGACTATGCAAAACTACGCGAGCGCATCACGATAAATGGTGAAATTGCTGAAAAAATTCACATCACAATCTTGGGCGCGGGCTTGATAGGATGCGAATTTGCCGATGATCTGGCAGGTGCTGGCCACAGCATTACTGTGATCGACCCGAATGCCCTGCCCTTAGCGGCCTTGGCACCCGAGCCCATTTCAAGAGCGTTGCAAAGCGCACTGGAATCTCGCGGTGTCAACTTTAAACTAGGCACTACCGCCAGCAGTATCGATCAGCATCAAGAACATGCAAACCTACTGCAAATCGGTTTGGCCAATGGCGAAATATTCAACACAGACATCGTGCTCTCAGCGGTAGGTCTACGCGCCGATTTACGACTGGCAATAGCTAGCCAGTTAGCAACAGACCGTGGTATTTTGCTCGACACCACGGGGCAAACCAGTGCCAAAGATATTTATGCACTAGGCGATTGCGCGCAATACAGCAATCCAGAAGACGGCTCGCGCTCGGTCTTGCCATACATCGCCCCGATCATGGTAGCGGCACGCGCCATTGCCAGAAGCCTGAGCGGCGAGATCACACAAATCGAGCTAAAACCCGCTCCTGTGATCGTCAAAACCCCAAGCTGCCCGATCGCCTTGGTAGCACCTGCACCGCATATCGTTACGCTAGGAAGATGGAAACATGAGCAAGTCGGCCCGACCAATATCAGCCGATTTTATGACGCATCGAATGTCATGAAAGGTTTTGCTGTCGCGCCACAAGAGAGCAAAGCGAGAGCGGCTTTGCTTGCTGAATTGATGACGGTAATTGAATAAAATGGAGTGATTTGTAGGCTGGGCTAAAGCTTCTCCGGCCCAGCATTTAACGCCAATCAATATGAAAACCTAAAATGCTGGCCCAGCCATTTTTAAATAATCGGTTCATCGGAGAATGTTGGGCAGATGAAGCGCAAGCCTAAGTTACACACTATTGCTTCTCAAGCACCAGAATTCTAAATGTATCAGGAATTCCCTGCGCTCTTTCGCCGTCTTTTGATGCTGTGAAATTAGCGGTAGGCAAATAGAGTTTGTGTAAATTTACATCCGCATCAATAGTACGTGCGCCTATAGCTGTCGCGATAGTTGCCACCGTCTTGAATTTTCCTTGAGACATTTCACTAACTACGCTCATCGTACCATCCGCGCCATTTGCGCTCAACGCATAAGCATCGAGAAATGCCACGCCATCTGCGCCCGCACCAATCGCCACTTGGGAAATTTGCTTCCCATCTGCTGCGCTGACTATCATCATTTTATTCTTGCAGACAGAATAGAAACGCTGCTGATTGTCGCGCGCCAGACCTGTCGGGCTATCACATGACTGAAGGGAATGACGTGCAGTTATCTTCATCGCGATCGGATCAAGTATCCCGAGTTCGTTCGTGTCCTCGATATTGAAATAGATATTGCCAGCATTATCGAGCTGCGCAAATTCTGGCTTTGCGCCGATAGCGACATTACCTATGACTTTTCCACTTTTCGCGTCAATGATAGTCGCGTCGTTGGAACGGCCATTGAATGTAACAACGCGATGACTTTGTTGAACATAAATAATCGCATCAGGATTAGTGCCCACCGCTATGCTGCGGCGAACCTTAAGCGTCGCCAGATCAAAAACAGTGACGGTATTATCCTTACCGTTACTGGTAAAACCGATGTTCAGATCATTCGCGATAGCGATACCATGTACACCCGCAGTGTCAGGAATAATGCCAATCAGCGTGTCTGTCTTTGTATCGATGACCTCAGTTTGCGTAGCGTGAGATACGTATAGCCGATGCTGGCTGCTATCGACAAACAAGTAATCCCAACGTGCTGCGCCACCGATGGCAATGGATTTACTGAGTTTAAATGGAGCTTGAGCAAAACAATTACCGGCGACGAAAGCTAGCGTCAAAATCGAAAATCTGAACTTTAATTGTTTCATTATTTCTCCGTATGATTAAACTATTCAGCGATCTGACTTTTCCTTCAAGTCTTCACTGCTGGTTTTGTCGACGAGAATCTCATAACGACGATCTCCTGTTTCCGGTTGATAAAATACTTGAGTTAACTTCCCGGTTTCTGGGTCGATAAACTGCTCGTCCGTTTTCTGCCACTGACTTAAATCGGTATTATTCGGTTTTTTGTAACGCCATTTCTCAAATAAAATGGCGATTAACAATATCAGTCCCCAGATCGTCATGGGCCACGCATTTTTCAAATCAAGAAATTGACTCAAGGGGCCTGAAAGTGACAATAGGATCGCTATTCCAAGAAGAACTGATCGAAGCATGTTAAATTTTCTCGGTGACGACAGCTGTACCATAAGCGACGATTTCGCTCATAGTCTGACCGATTTCAGACGAATCGTATCGCATCATTACTATCGCGTTGCCGCCCATTTTTTGCGCGTTTTTTACCATTCTATCTATCGCATGGCGTCGCGCCTCTTCAAGCAGAGATGTATATTCCGTGATCTCGCCACCAACCAGAGAGCGCAATCCAGCCATGATATTACCGCCCAATCCACGGCTACGGACAACGACTCCAAATACTTGTCCCTTTACCTCCAAGACGCGATATCCAACAATGTTTTCAGTAGTGGTAATTAGCATGATATCGATTCCATTTTTTGATGAAGCAACTGCAATAAATAATACGGTAGCGGTGAGCTTTATAAATTCCGGCGCAATATGAATTTACGCCGGGATTTTTTAGACGCTTAATGATTGCCCGCACTTGCCACAAAACCGTGCTTCTTGCGTAGCGGCGGCGCCACAATGGGCGCAAAATCGTGGCTTGTCGATAAGCATATCGCTGGTTGCTGGCGTCACTGACATCGCTGCTGACTCAGGTGCTGCAATCGCACTCAACGCGGCAGTCAGCGCGGCACCCTTCGCATCCGCATGCGCACCGCCTAGCATGTGGCTCATTGCCCCCACCTGCTGCGCCCGCGCCAAGTCTTGGCTGGAGGTTGGCGCTACTACCATCGAGCGGGTTTCGCCGAAATTTTTCAATGCTGCAGCCAAATCATCCGCGGTGTTTTGCAGGCCGCGCATGCCGGTCAACTGGCGTACTTCGTCTTTACCAAAAATCACGGTATCAATTTCAGAGACCCAGACCCGCATGGTCATACTCTCGATATTGATTACGCTCTTCGAGGTTTGTACATTGCCTGACAATTGATTGCCCAGATTGACGTTGGCCGACTCGTAGCTGCCGCTGATGTCCACCCAAATTAATTCCGAGACAAAGTCAAAGCGCCCCCACAAAATGTGCGATGCGCTATAACAAAACATGCCGACCGCAATCTGGCTAATGGCAAATGCCAACATCGTGACAAACGCTTCGCTCGATAAAATATGCCGGCTGGCGATGATCGCAGCAAATGCACCAACGATCAGAAATAGCGTCGCCAAACCAGTCAGGCATGTTAGCCAAAAAAACTGCGGCGTGGATAGGGCGTGTCCAATATCGGTGGCGATGCGACTCGGTTGTGGTCTTGGTTGCGTCTCTTCAAAAATCTCGGCAGAAAATTTTCCTTGCGAACCACTCACGGTTGGTGAGCTATGTGTATAGCGTCGATTCGGGATACGGCTAAACCAGCGCTCCATCAAGATACGATCTAATTCTTCGATGAGTTTATTCGGATGCGCATTCATGGTCAGCGTTTCTGTGACCCGCGCTGAACCTACCGCTTGTGGTGCGGGTTGTAGCTGATTTTTTAGTGCCAGGCCAAATACAGTACAACCTAACAGTACGCATAGCAAAGCCAGCATCAAGACGCCGTTGATAGACAAATCAGTGAGGTCTGGCAGGTGCGAACCGAGCATACCCAAAAGCACCGGGCCGAGCACTGCTAATGCGATCAATAAGACCAAGCCACCGACGCCGACATTTGCTGCGTCTTTGCCGGCACCAGCATTTACGTTGGCAGGATTGATGGTGGCTTTTTTTGCCATCGGGCGCATGATCTGCACAAATGCAAACGCGCCATACACCAAACCTATCCAGCCATTCGCGCCAGACTTACCATATAAAAACCAACAAAATAGAAAGCTGATGCTGGTCGCGACGAGGGACAAAAAATTATAAAACTGCGCCTGTGCCGCACGCTGTATCACATTCGGCGCAAAAATCAGATTCGGCAACCAGCTATACAGCAGGCCATTCAAGGCGCCTTTTGGTTCTGGATAAGCAATGGCATTTTGCCGCAAGGTCTCTTTATACGCGCCTGCAACAGCACTATCGCCATCTTTATCCAACGGCACAACAGGTGCCAGACTATCTGGCCGGTTGCGGCCGAAAAAATAACGTAAGCGCGTGAAGGCGCGCGCCAATAATCCTATGCCCAGCAGTAACAGCAAAATAGAAATCACCAGCACAGCCAAGGTGCCACCGCTAATGCCGTGCGTCAAACGGTCACGTACTGAGATCATCGTCATCGCCCCGGCTAGTAGCATCACGGCACCCGAGCAAATGATCGCCGTGTTCTCTACCTTATACGGATTAGGGAACTCAAAAACTTGACTCTCAGGATTAAATTCGTAACTCATGTTTTGTCCATCTGCGGTAATTTTAGGTTGAAAGAATCAGGCGAATACCCGGTCATGTTCGTCATTCTGAACGCGATATCTAAATTGGTAAATGTATCATCTAAGCGGCGATACCGAAAGTATATTAGGTACAATGCCAAATGCTCTCAGAATTCGACCTCATCAAGCGCTACTTTGCGCAACACAGCACGACTGACCCTCGCATCGCGCTTGGCATTGGCGATGATTGCGCCTTGCTCAATCCATCGCCCGGTATGCAACTGGCGATTTCTACCGATATGCTGGTATCGGGGCGGCATTTTTTTGCTGATGCTGATCCTGTCATGCTCGGGCATAAATGTCTGGCGGTGAACCTCTCTGACCTGGCGGCAATGGGTGCGACACCTATCGCGTTTACTCTGGCGCTGGCTTTGCCAGAAGCAAATCCAACTTGGTTACAAGGATTCTCTCAAGGACTATTGGCACTAGCTGATGAACATCACTGTAATCTGATAGGTGGCGATACGACTAAAGGCCCTTTGACAATGTGCATCACCGTCTTTGGCGAGCTGCCTCCGGGCAGTGCATTACGCCGTGATGCAGCGCAAGTGGGCGATGATATTTGGGTTTCCGGCACCTTAGGTGATGCGCGTCTGGCGTTGGCTGGCTACTGGAAAGAAATCAAATTGGCAGCTGCCGATCACAAACTAGCGGCACAGCGTATGCATCAACCTACGCCACGTATCGCGCTTGGGGTTGCGCTTAGAGGGATCGCGAACGCTGCATTGGACATCTCCGATGGATTAATTGGCGACCTTGGTCACATCCTGGAACGCTCAAAAGTCGGTGCCAGCCTACACATCGATAGCCTGCCCGCCGGACCAATATTAAGCCTGCAGCCCTTGGCAAAACGACGTGAATTTACCTTAGCTGGTGGTGATGATTATGAACTGTGCTTTACTGCACCAATAGCGCAACGGGCAGCTGTCATCGCCGCCGGGCTTGCCTCCAACACGGTGGTCACCCGCATCGGCTGCGTACAAGCAGAACCAGGTCTGCGCCTGCTCGATGACTTTGGTCAGACAGTCAGTTTACAATTAACTTCTTTTGATCATTTCACCACGCCATGACGACACTAGAGCAAGGCCAGCAGGCAAAGATCACTAAACCGACAATGCGCTTTATGCTGTCGCATCCGGCACACATCATCGCGCAAGGATATGGCAGCGGCCTCTCGCCCATCATGCCTGGCACTTCTGGCACCTTGTTTGGGTGGCTGAGTTTTTATCTGTTGACGCTACGCTGGCCCGATATTTTTACGCCATTCAATTGGGCTGTCATTATCGTCGCTGGTTTTGCTATCGGCGTCTGGGTCTGTGCCATTACTGGCAAAAACATGGGTGTGGCCGACCATGGCAGTATGGTCTGGGATGAGATTATTGCGTTCTGGCTGGTGCTATTGCTAGTGACACCAACAGACTTCAAAACCCAATGCTGGGCCTTCGTTTGGTTCCGTTTTTTTGATATGGTGAAACCACCGCCAATAGGTTATTTTGACCGTCGTTTCAAAGGCGGCTTTGGCGTGATGTTTGATGACATCGTTGCGGCTTTCTTCACACTATTGCTGTTTGCCTTGTGGCAGCGCATGTAACAAATTAGAAAACATATCGTCTATAGAATGCGGGAAGCGGCCTTCATATTCTGATGATGGTCAAAACGCATTACTAATCAAAGATAAACAATGCAGGCATCACTTTGGAGCAAGATGAAAACGCCGCAACTGCCTCGCTTCACACGATCGGTTCAACGCCAGGACAATACGCCTTGCTGCAATTGCGCCACGATTTATAGCGGCAATTACTGCCCCGAATGTGGACAAGAATCCTTTATCGGCGCACCAACTACGGTCGATTTCATTTATGAATTCTTGACACGCAATATATTTGAACGCGGAAAAATGCCGCGCACAATTTGGCATTTACTACGCTACCCTGGTGGTTTAACGGTGGATTTTTTAGAAGGGCGACGGGCGCGGTTTATTCGTCCGGTACGGCTTTATTTTGGCTTATCAGTGCTGTATTTTTTATTGCTGTCGCTGAGCACCAATTTATCCGGAAAAATAAGCGCCGAAATGATTGAAGCCTCATCCAAAGCCAGCAACGAAGCTTCGGCTAAAGCACCAAAAAATACGCTAAAAGCACCGCCCCTGCCCGCTGAGCTGGCAAAAGACCCTGAGAAACTACTCCCTGACATCTCAAAAACCCCAGACAAACCTGAGATCAACGTGCAGGTTCTAGGAAATTATTTTGGTAGGGGTCCAGCGGATGCTTTGCAAAAACGGATCACTCAATTTATCAAACTACCGCAAGAAGAGCAACTTCACCAAGCGTTGCAAGCCCTATTTAATCAGGCGCCAAAGGCAATGTTTTTTCTGGTACCGGTATTTGCATTTTTATTGAAATTACTCTTTATGCTGCGCCGGATTCCGTATGGGGCGCATTTATTATTCGCGTTTCATTGTCACGCTTTTGTATTCTTATGCTTGCTCATCATATTGCTGCCACTACCTGGCGTAGTCAATGGCATTGTTAGCAGTATCATTTTCTGGCTGATGTGGCTATATCCGCTGCTGGCAATACGCACAACGTATGCCTGTAGTTGGTTCAGTGCTATCTGGCGCTGGTTAACATTAAGTATTTTGTACCCAACGGTGATTTTTATTACGCTGGCGCTGGCAACCTTAACTGCAGTTTTTGTACTCTAAAATAAAACAGGCGCGAAGATGATCTTCGCGCCTGTTTATAGTAAAACTAAAAAAATTTAATCTAAGGCAGCCACGATAGCATGCACCGCTTCTTTCAATTTCGCCTTCGTTAAAGCATTGCATTGTTCAGCAGTCGCGCCCGCTTGTGTACCCAATGTGACAGCAGTTTTTTTAGGTTCGTAAATAAAGTTTTTGCCACTGACCGGCACCATCATTGCACGTGCAGCAACGACACACACTTTATGCTCGTCAAAACCACCATTGACTTCACTCAGATAACCCCATTTTTTTACCGGGTATTGCTTAGCCAATTTTTCTGGCAAAGTCTCTAGCCAAATAGCTGTTGCGCTAGCATCGTCAATTAACACTGCCGGCGAATTATTTTTAACTTTAAATTTTGGAGCTGCAGCCATGACATTGGCCGAAAGTAATAAGGCACTGATCAAAAGAAAAGGAGTCAGTCGACGATTCATAATTAACCTCAATATTGTTGGTGATGTTATTCGTACATTAATCGGAGATTCTCAGCGATTATAGCAAGCAGATTGGCTCTGTGGCGCGGTTGGAGTTGAATTGCTTGAATTTTTCCACTATTTCATTGTCATTAAGAAATTTTTAAAATATGTGGATTATTATCCTTTCGAGATGGTCGATTCAATTATCGGTTCGATTTGAACGCATATAGACCGCTCCTTTGCGCTTCCATATCAAAATAAATATTTCTTTAGCCCGGCTTAAAAAAATGCAATGCTCTGCGTCCAAAGTGGTAAAGTATTTCGGCGACCAACCACAAAGGAGACTGCCCCATGCTTAACTCTATTGACCTTGCAGAAAAAGTTGGCGAGGCCCTCAAATCCAAAAAACTCTTACTCACTGTTGCTGAATCTTGTACCGGTGGCGCAATCTGTTCCGCCATCACAGATGTTGCGGGTTCTTCAGACTGGTTTGACTGTGGCTTTGTGGTGTACTCCAACGCATCAAAAACCGAAATACTTGATATCTCCGACTCACTTATCGCTCAACACGGTGCGGTCAGCGAAGAAATTGCTGCGGCCATGGCTGAAGGCGCACTTGCCAATTGTGAGGCTCATATTTCACTCTCTACTACAGGAATCGCCGGACCAACTGGGGCTGTCCCCGGCAAGCCGGTAGGTACCGTTTGCTTTGGTTGGGTAGTAGGCGGCGTGACACATACCGAGAGACTGGTATTTGCCGGAGACCGCCATGCAGTCCGGGAGCAAACGGTAGCACATGCCTTAGGCAGATTGCTACGCTATGTAGATGAAATTTAGTGTAATTAAAATTGAAAAATCCCTGATCAACATACTGACGACCAGGGATTTTTTATACGTTTTTATCCTCTATCGACATGCATTGATCGCATCGCGCGTTTCTTCCGCGACGCGTCTTGCAGTCTGACTAAAATGCTCGTCACCCGCCGGCTTCGCATACAAAATAGCGCGAGACGAATTAATCATCATTCCTGTGCCATCCAAAGTTTTTCCGGCGGCGACAGTTGCCGCCACATCACCGCCCTGCGCACCGATACCTGGCACCAGCAATGGCATATCGCCGATAATTTTTCTTACTTGCGATAACTCTTGCGGAAAAGTCGCCCCGACGACCAGTGAACATTGACCGTTGGTATTCCATTGTTCAGCAACCATCTTCGCCACATGTTGATATAGCGGCTTGCCATCGACATTTAAAAACTGTAAATCTGAACCGCCGCGATTTGAAGTACGACATAAGACAATTGCACCGCGATCTTTCCACTCGAGATACGGCTCAACCGAATCGAAACCCATATAAGGATTTACCGTCACGGCGTCGGCGTCGTAACGCTCAAAAGCCTCACGCGCATATTGCTCAGCAGTTGCGCCAATATCGCCGCGTTTGGCATCGAGGATAATTGGAATGGCAGGATAAGTCGTTTTAATATAACGGCAAATTTCTTCCAGCTGATCTTCCGCACGAATCGCGGCGAAGTAAGCAATTTGCGGCTTGAATGAACAGGCAAGATCGGCAGTGGCATCGACGATTGCTTTACAAAAAGCAAAAATTGCGTCCGGTTGTTGCGCCAGTTCAGCAGGAAATTTGCTGACATCCGGATCGAGACCGACGCATAGCAAAGAATTATTACTTGCCCAGGCGGCGGAAAGTTTTTGGATAAAAGTCATGAGAGTCCTTGACGAAGAAGGCTGTGCATACGCACAAAACTGCGACATTATACTTGCTGCGCTGAGGCAAACCTTGCCTAGTCCCCTACTCTTTTTAGCTATTAGTGTCTACACAAGTCGAAACACGTCAAAGTATACCGATTTAGCTCCCTTCCCCCGCTCGCGGGAGAAGGGTTGGGGATGAGGGTGGTCGAATATTCAGGCGCCAAGTTTACTTAATACATTTTAAATACCCGTAAACAGCATTGAATAGCATTTCGGCAGCTTGAATTACCCTCATCCCAACCTTCTCCCGCTGGCGGGAGAAGGAGCTTTAACCAAATTTCGACTGGTGTAGATACCGATACCTTTGACGGGGAAAAGTTTACAAACAATTACTTGAAGAGCAAGAAATTAAAAAGCCGCAATCCCGGTCTGCGCCCGGCCCAAAATCAAGGCATGAATATCATGCGTCCCTTCATAAGTATTCACCACTTCCAAGTTCACCAGATGGCGAGCAATGCCAAACTCATCCGAGATACCATTCCCCCCCAACATATCGCGTGCCATGCGGGCGATGTCCAATGATTTACCACAAGAATTGCGCTTCATGATCGAGGTAATTTCTACCGATGCCGTACCTTCATCCTTCATGCGCCCCAAGCGCAGGCAACCTTGCAGCGCCATGGTGATTTCAGTTTGCATATCGGCGAGCTTCTTCTGTATCAGTTGATTGGCGGCCAGCGGGCGACCAAACTGCATTCTGTCCATGGTGTATTGACGTGCCGTATGCCAGCAAAATTCGGCAGCACCCAACGCGCCCCAGGCGATACCGAAGCGGGCTGAATTCAGGCAAGTGAATGGCCCTTTCAAGCCCTCGACATGTGGCAACAGATTTTCTTCCGGGACAAAGACTTCGTTCATCACGATCTCGCCAGTCACCGAGGCACGCAAACCGACCTTGCCGTGTATCGCTGGCGCAGTCAAACCTTCCCAGCCTTTTTCGAGGATAAAGCCACGAATGCGGCCATCATCGGTCTTCGCCCACACCACAAACACATCGGCGATCGGGCTATTCGTGATCCACATCTTGCTACCGGACAGCGCGTAACCACCATCTACCGTCTTGGCACGCGTCACCATGCTGCCGGGGTCAGAGCCATGATCTGGCTCAGTCAGGCCAAAACAACCTATCCACTCACCGGAAGCAAGTTTCGGCAAGTATTTTTGTTTTTGCGCTTCACTGCCAAATTCATTGATCGGCACCATCACCAAGGAAGATTGCACACTCATCATGGAGCGATAGCCAGAATCAATCCGTTCCACTTCACGCGCCACTAGGCCATAACAAACATAATTCAGCCCGGCACCGCCGTATTGTGTGGGTATCATCGAACCCAGCATGCCAAGCTCGCCCATCTCACGAAAAATTGCCGGATCGGTACGCTCATGCCGGAAAGCGTCCAACACTCTAGGCGCCAGTTTTTCTTCGCAATACACCCGTGCGGCTTCCTGCACCATGCGTTCTTCATCGCTTAATTGCGATGAGAGCAATAGAGGATCGTCCCATTGAAATGATGCTTTTGCCATTTTTTTCTCTCGTGAATTAATCGATATTGCTTGACGATATTTTAATCCGGATTAATCAGAGACAATAAAAAAACCCTTGTTTCTGTGCGAAACAAGGGGCGATATGTATGACGAAGTTGCGTGCAATGTTGTTTGTAATTGATTGGTCCCTCCGACAAGAATCGAACTTGTATCCCACGCTTAGGAGGCATGTGCACTATCCATTGTGCTACGGAGAGACGCTAAGAAATGGCAAAGCTGGCATTTCTAGTGAAGCCCGCTATCTTACCTGAGCGAAGGCTAACAATCAAATTACAGAGGCAGTGGCGTACAATACTGCTTTTATTTACCCCGCATCGGCTCTTTTTAGCCTTACAGAAGTATTTATGGCAGTCATTTCCCTCAGTAACGCCCAGTTGGCATTCGGGCACGTCGCCCTGCTCGATCACGCAGAATTTTCGCTAGAGACCTCAGAACGCGTCGGCCTGATCGGTCGTAACGGTACCGGCAAATCTTCGCTATTAAAAATTATCGCAGGCAATTTCAAGCTCGACGATGGCCTACTCGTGATGCAACAAGGCATCAAAATTGCCTACGTTGAACAAGAGCCGCAGTTTGATCCTAACCTCAGCGTATTCGACGCGGTCGCTTCTGGCTTGGGCGAGATGCCTGCCCTGCTGCAAGAATACGAAGCCATCACCGGTCAGTTTGGTGGTGACAACGACGACGCGCTAATGGAACGCATGCATGACATCCAGGTGCAGATTGACGCGGCCGATGCCTGGAACCTGAACAACACGGTAGAGACCACGCTAGACAAGCTCAACCTCGCCAAAGACTCGCTGATGAGCACGCTCTCTGGCGGGATGAAGAAGCGCGTGGCGCTGGCTTGTGCATTGGTCAGTGCACCCGATGTCTTGCTGCTTGATGAACCAACCAATCATCTGGATTTTTCATCCATCTTGTGGCTAGAAGGTCTGTTGCGCGATTTCAAAGGCAGTGTACTGTTCATTACCCACGATCGTAGTTTCCTCGATAACGTCACCACTCGCATCATCGAACTCGATCGCGGCAAGATTACCTCTTTCCCTGGCAATTTCACGACCTACCAGGTACGCAAAGAAGAACAACTGGAAGTGGAAGAAGTTGAAGCGGCCAAGTTTGATAAGTTTTTGGCACAAGAAGAAATTTGGATACGCAAAGGCGTGAAAGCCCGCCGCGTGCGTGATGAAGGCCGCGTCAAGCGCCTGGAGCACTTGCGGGTTGAACGCAGCGCACGCCGTGAACAACAAGGTCAGGTACGCCTGGATGTGACGACTGGCGAGCGCTCAGGCAAGATCGTGGCAGAACTGGAAAACGTCAGCAAGAGTTTTGGCAACAAGAATGTGATTGTCGATTTCTCCAGCATTATTTTACGCGGCGATAAGATCGGCTTGATCGGCCAAAACGGAGCGGGCAAAACTACCCTGCTTAAATTAATCTTGGATCAAGACAAACCAGATAGCGGCACCATCAAACAAGGCACCAAGTTGCAGATCGCGTATTTTGATCAGATGCGTTCGCAATTAAATGATGAAGACAGCTTGATGGAAACCATTGCTCCGGGTAGCGATTGGGTAGAAATCAACGGCCAGCGCAAGCACGTAATGTCGTATCTGGGTGATTTCCTGTTCGCTCCGGAACGCGCACGTTCACCAGTTAAATCTTTGTCCGGCGGCGAACGCAACCGCCTCTTGTTAGCGCGCCTGTTCGCCAAACCAGCCAACGTTTTGGTACTCGATGAACCGACCAACGATCTCGATATCGAGACATTAGAATTGCTCGAAGAATTACTCGAAAACTACGATGGCACCGTGTTCCTGGTCAGCCACGATCGTACCTTCCTCGATAACGTCGTCACGCAAGTCATCGCATCTGAAGGCGAAGGCCGCTGGAAAGAATACGTCGGTGGTTATTCCGATTGGGAAAAGTATCGCACAGCGGCTCCGGCACCAAACAAAACAGCGATAGGTAAAACCGAGCAAAAAGCCGCCGCTGCTGCCGCACCGGCTGTAGCCAAGCAGAAAAAACTCAGCTACAAAGAGCAAAAAGAGTTCGACGAATTACCAGGCCTGATCGCCAAAATGGAAGACGAACAAAAAACCATTTCAGACCGACTGGCCGATCAGGATCTTTACAAGAAAAGCAAAGCCGACGACATCAAAAAGATGAACGAACGCTTCGCAGAGCTGGATGATTTGCTGCTGGCCGCGATGGAGAAATGGGAATTGATGGGGGGCTGATTTTAGTCCCTTCCCCTTCTGACCCATCGGTATCTACACAAGTCCAAACACGTCAAAGCATACCAGTTGTGCTCCCTTCTCCCGCCCGCGGGAGAAGGGTTGGGGATGAGGGTAGTCGAATATGCAAAAAATCAATTCACTGAGTACATTTCAAATACCAACAAACGGCGTCCAATAGCATTTCGCCAGCTTGAATCACCCTCATCCCGACCTTCTCCCGCTAGCGGGAGAAGGAGCTCAAAACAAAAAGAGCCATCTAGAATGCTAGGCCGCTCTTTTTTCACCTGAATTTAGTCGCAATTAACGATACTCAATGCGCCACCTTTCGAAAATCTCTCAAGCGAAATCCCATCAAAAGCAAAGCAGAAAAATATGTCAACATACAGGCGATTATAATTCCGCCAAGTTTCGCAAAGCGCATCCACTCGCCACTCTTCCTAGCTAACCACTCAACCTGAGCGGACAATGCCAAGGCGACACCAGCCATCAGCATTAATGCTACGGCCAATTTCAATAAAAATGGTAACCAGCCTTTTTGCGGCATGTAGATACCACGTTGACGTAAGCCTCGATACAGCATCGCAGCATTAAGACAAGCGCCCAAACCTACCGACAATGCCAAGCCCGCGTGTTTAAAATAATAGATGAATGGCAGATTCATTAACTGCGTAGCCAGCAGCACAATGATGGCGATTTTTACCGGCGTTCGAATATTTTGCTTTGCGTAAAATCCCGGCGCTAGAATTTTTACAAAAATCAAACCCGCCAAACCAACTCCGTAAGCGGTAACCGCTTGCGCTGTCATCAACACCGCGTTGGCATCAAATTTACCACGATGAAATAGCGTTGCAGTCAAGGCTTCGGGCAATGTAGCCAACGCAACCGCCGCTGGAAACGCCAACAAACAAGTTAAACGCAAACCCCAATCGAGCAAGGACGAATACTCCGTAGTATCGGCATCATAATTTGCTTTTGAAAGGCCAGGCAGCAAAACCGTCCCCAGAGCCACGCCCAACAACGCCGTGGGGAACTCCATCAAACGATCCGCAGAAGCCAACCAAGACATGCTGCCATCAGGCATATGCGATGCCCAAGTCGAATTAATCAAGATACTAATTTGTGTGGCAGAGACGGCTAATACTGCCGGCCCCATCTGGCGCAAGACACGCACCACGCCTGGGTCGCGCAAAGCAAACATCGGGTTAAATTGCACGCTGGGCAGCATGCCTATTTTAACCAATGCAGGTACCTGAATTATCAATTGCAATACACCGCCAACAAAAACCGCAATCGCCATGGCATAAATAGGTTGCGCCATACGTTGAGCTAAAAACAGCGATGCTGCAATTGAAGAAAGATTCAACAAAACAGGCGTGAACGCGGGTATTTTAAATTCGCGCCAAGTGTTTAAGATGCCACTCGCCAGCGCCACTAAAGAGATAAATCCGATATACGGAAACATGATGCGCGTCATGACAACCGTCATCTCAAACTTAGCCGGGTTTTCAGCAAACCCTGAGGCAAACATATACACAAAAACCGGTGCGCCAGCGACACCAATGAAGCAAGTCAAGACTAAGGCCCAAACCAATACCGTAGCGACATGATCGACTAAATCCTTGGTCGCCTGATCGCCCTTTTGATTTTTGTACTCCGCCAAAATCGGCACGAATGCCTGCGAAAACGCCCCCTCAGCAAACAAGCGTCGAAAAAAATTCGGTATCCGCATCGCCGCAAAATAGGCATCGGTAAAACTAGTCGCACCAAAATAGTTATTAATCAATACGTCACGGATTAATCCGGTAATTCGCGACAGCATTGTCATGCCACTGATAGTGGCGAGTGTTTTTAATAAGTTCATGGATCGGCATTATAACGGCAGGCTCTGAGAACGCCACCGGACTTACCAGGTTTTCTAAAATATGAAGAAATGTGACACCGGCTAATGTGCCCTTACTCGCTTACACACGCTTGATAAAAATGACATTATCAAGAACCAATTCCCGCACGACTTTTCAAACTTAGTGATGAAATAGAAAAATAATTCTGCTATAATTGCGAGCTTCACATGTTAGGAAGTTGCTTTTCAGCATGCAAAAGTAGGAGAGATGGATGAGTGGTTTAAGTCACACGCCTGGAAAGCGTGCGTAGGTTCATAGCCTACCCGGGGTTCGAATCCCCGTTTCTCCGCCAAAAATACGTTTTTTAAGATTCAAAGATGTTCAAAAACCCGACTCAAGCCCAGTGCTGATGCGGGTTTTTTGTTTATTGAGCGTCTTTTAGGTGTATTAACATCCTAAGTTTTTAGAGCCGTGCTTGGAGCCGCAGACTTTATATCCAAATCTTCATGACTCCCAAATGCCCAAATTAGCTAGTCCATGGATAGAAATACTGGTTCGTAACGCCAGCCCGCTCGACCGTTTTTTTATATAACAGGATCATGCAGTCGTAAGCCATTTGCTACGACATGCCAATCATCTGAGTTCAACATGCTTAAAACAAGCAGTTCAAAGAGGTCGAATTCACTTTAAAAATCAATACTAACCCGACACTTTGATTCTGTTTATGCTCCATCGTTTCCGGCGTTGGCTTTCGTGCGTT